>JBEAWD010000107.1:0-9239 GCA_041160585.1 Pseudomonadota bacterium
ACCCAGCCCCCCGCCCTGCCCCCTGCCCGACTGCGCGTGATGCACGTGGCCAGTGGCGGCTTCTCGGGCGCCACCCAAGTGGCGCTTGACCTCACCTTGGGCGGCCTGACCCATCACGACACCCTGCTCGTGCTGCGCCATAAGCGGCGCACACCCCCATCGCGCGTGCAGGCCCTGCGTGATCAGCGGGTTCCGTTTGAACTGGTCCCCGGTTGGAGCCATTGGGCCAGCATCCGGGCCTTGCGCGAGCTGTGCCAGCGGTGGAAGCCCGACATCGTGGTCGGGCACGGGTTTCCGGAACACCTGATCGCCCGCTGGGCGGCGCACGCCGCCGGGGTGCCGATCCTGGTGCAGGTTGAACACAATATGCGCGAGCGCTACACCGCCTTCAAGCGTTGGCAGGTGTCGCGGTTGGCACCGCACACCCATGCATTCATCGGTGTGTCGGACGCTGTCTCCAATGTGCTTCGCGGCATGGGCCTGCCCCCGCAGCGCGTGCGTACCATTCGCAACGGCACAACGCTGCAGCCCTTTGAGGCCAGCGAGTCAGTGGCTTTTCACCAGCGCGAGGCTGCGATCCTGATGGCCGCGCGCTTTGGCAACCAAAAGGACCAAGCCACCCTGATCCGCAGCCTGGTGCCTCTTGCCCAGGTGCACGGCCTACGCCCCAAGCTGCGCTTGGCCGGGGGTGGCTCTGAGCGGCACCTGCAGCAGGCCAAAGCCCTCGTGCGGTCGCTGGGCTTGGAACAGCAGGTCGAATTCCTCGGGCACCGGTCAGATGTGGCCGAGCTGCTGATGAGGCATCGCATCGCCGCGCTCAGCACGCACTACGAAGGCTTGCCCCTGAGCTTGGCCGAGGCCATGGCTGCGGGATGCGCAGTCGTCGGGTCTGATGTGACGGCCGTTCGTGAAATCTTGGGCGACGGGCAATGGGGCCTGCTGGCGCAAGCGGAAAACCCGCAGGCCTGGGCAGACGCCCTGGCCACGCTGCTGCGTGATGAATCCGCCAGCGCAGCACGCGCTCAGGCGGCGCGAGCCCATGCGCGTACGGCGCTGTCGCGCCAGCGCATGGTGGGCGACTATGCCGCGCTGTTCGACGAGCTCTCCGGACGCCAGTGCTCGGTGGACGCGCCGGGCAGAGAGGTTGCGCACGTCCAAGAAGCACGTCCGTGGCTCAGTGTGCTGGTACCGGCGTTCAATGCAGGGACCTACCTGTCCGAGGCGCTTCAATCGGTGGTGTCGCAACTCGATGCGCAGGCCGAACTCATCGTGTTCAATGACGCCAGCACCGACACCACGGCCGAGATACTGGCGCGATGGGCGACGCCACCGACCGACCACGGTGCCCACTCACGCGCTCAAGGGCCCAAGGTGCGCGTAATCCATCACCCCAGTGGCGTTGGCGTGAGTGGCGCGCGCAACGCCTTGCTCGACGCCGCGCGCGGCGACTGGTTGTGGTTTCTCGATGCCGATGATCGGCTGCGACCAGGGGCGGTGGCACAACTGCGTGAGCTCATCGCCCGACAACCCGACCTTCAAGCGGTGGTGGTGGACCATGCGGTCTTACGGTCCAAGCCGAGGCTCAAGCACCGCCTGCGCGGCGAGGGCCATCGACGCAGCCTGCCCCTGGGCCCTGGGGCCGTGCCACCAGGTGCTGCCCTGATGGATGGCCTGATGGCCTGCGGGCAATGGCACGTCTGGGGCAAGGTGTTGCGCGCCGATGCCTGGCCCACTGATCTTCGCTTTCCGGTCGGTCGCGTGTTCGAGGACCTGAGCCTGGTACCACGGCTGATGTCGAGGATCGACCGCGCCTGGTACCTCAGCGAGCCACTCATCGATTACCGGAGCAACCCCAGCAGCATCCTGGGCTCCATGAATGCCTTGAAACTCAAGGACTGGGCGCAGGCCTTGGACGATCTCGTCCAGGATCCGGGCTTTGATGTGACATGGGGTGATTTCATTGCACAGCAAGCCCTGCGAATGGCACGCGTGGCGCGGCACCTTGGTGAACAGGACAGGGTGAATGCTTGGGCACCGTGGTGGCAAGGGCTGTGCACACGCCAACCGGCTGTACGGAAGGCCATGCGGTCTTGGGCGTGGCGGCCCAGTCGCTGGGCTGCCTGGCTGCAGGCTTGGCGCCTGGGGGCGCTGCACGATGAAAAGACCAAAGCGCCGCCTGCCCCCGGGGAAGCAGGCTGATGCGCGCTGTGTCGATCCTGATGGCGCTGGGGCTGCTGTGCGTGGTGACAAGCCCGCTGCGCTCCGACCTGCCCTCTTGGGCGTGGAGTTGGTGGCTTGTGGCCGGCGTCTGGGCCCTGGGGTTCGGCCGGCGCAGCGGCAGGTTTGGGGTGCCGGCTGTGGCTGCACCTGCCGTGTGGTGCCTGGTGGTGGCCTGTGTCATCGACGCGGTGATGGCCATGTGGCATGGGGACAGTTGGATCATCCTGCGTCAGGACGGCAAGGTGCTCCTGGGGCTGTGGGTGGCCTGCGTGCTGATGGGCACCCTTCCCGCGCCCTCATCAATGGGCGCCGGCCCGACCGGTGTGCTGAATTCAGCCACTCAGCTGCGCGAAGCCTTGTGCTGGGCGATCGGGCTGCAGATGGTGGTGGCGGCGGTTGTTGCCATCGAGTGGCCGCGAGCCTGGCTGCCAGCCACGCCGATACCCTGGGCCACGGCAGTGGCCTTGGGGATGGCGGTGTTGGCCCCACTGGCCCTTGGGCGCCCGCCCGGTGCCCCGAACGGCACGGCGTGGCGCGTGGGCTTGGGTCTGGCCGTGTTGGTCGGAGCCGTGGCGGTGGTGCTCAGTCGCAGCCGCGCGGCCTGGGTCATCTTTCCATGGTTGGGCCTTGTGTGGGTGTTCATGTCGCCGCGCAAAGGGCGGGCCTTGGTGGCCGTGCTGGTGGCGGGCTTGGCAGCG
This sequence comes from Pseudomonadota bacterium, assembly GCA_041160585.1. Taxonomy (GTDB): domain Bacteria; phylum Pseudomonadota; class Gammaproteobacteria; order Burkholderiales; family Burkholderiaceae_C; genus RFTU01. Next base: position 2,919 of record JBEAWD010000107.1, read on the forward strand.
GTGGGTGCGGGCATCTGGTACGACCATCTGCAGCCGATTCAAGTGGAGCGCGGGCTTCGGCTACTGGACCTGCTGACCGAACTGACGCAATGGCGCGACCCCGATGCCGGCACCTCGGTGGGTTCGCGCCTCTTGCTGTGGGACGCCGCCTGGAGCAGTCTGTGGGCCCATCCGTGGACAGGAATCGGCATCACCGAGCGCATCGCGCTGGTGCAGCAGGTTGTGCCGCCCGAACAACTGCGTGAGGTAGCACCCCTGGTCCATGTGCACCAACAGTTCCTGAACCAGGCCGTTGACCACGGACTGCCCGGTCTTCTGGCTTCCTTGCTGTGCGCCGCGGCACCGTTCGCCTTGGCCTGGCGCGCCTTGCCGGGCGTCATGCGATGGCAGTGCCTGGGGGTGGGCGTGGTGCATCTCACGGGCCTGATGTTCAACGCCAACATGACCCACGGCACCTATGCGGTGGGCTATGCGGTGTCGCTCATGACGGTGATGTGGATGAACGCAGATGCATGCCGGGAAGGGGCCTCGAATGACTGACCAGGCAAGGCCCTTGATCATTCGCCTGCGAAACTGGGTGGGCGACGTGGTGCTGAGCACGCCGATGCTCCTGCGCCTTCATGCACAGGGCCACAGCCTGACCTTGGTGGGCAAGGGCTGGGCCCCCGATCTCTTGGCCGGCTTCGGTTGGACAGTGCTGCGCCTGGCCGGCACGCAACGCGAGCGGGTGGCGCAACTGGCCGCGTGGCGCCGCGACGTCGCCGGACAACACTGGGGCTCACCCGGTGGCATCAACGCCCTGAGCCTTCCGTATTCGGCCTCCAGTGCCCTGGAGATGCGCCTGGCTGGCCTGAAGGCCATTGGCTATGACGGCGAAGGGCGAGCCCTGCTGCTGCATCGCTCGTGGCCGCGCCCCCGCTACGGGCAAGCGGGGCACGAGCTTGAGGTCTATTGGCGGCTGGGTCAGCACCTGCTGGGGACGCAGGAACCCGCGCCACCTCTGCTGCAGTGGCGCATCAGTGACGAACACGAGCACCGCGCGCAAGCCATCATGAGGGCACAGGGACTGAGCCCAGGCTTCGTGATGCTCTGCCCCTTCGCGGGCGGCACCTTCGAGGGCCAGGATAAGCGATGGCCTCACTTCGAAGCTTTCGTGCGGCATGCCGCGGCACAGGGACACAGGCCCATGCTCATGTGCCCAGGTCCCGGAGAGCAGGAGGAAGCCCAGGCCCAGTACCCTGGGGCGGTTGCGGTGCCCGGCGTCGACCTGGGCACCTGTGCGGCCTTGATGCGACATGCCGCCCTGATGGTGAGCAACGACACCGGGCCCGGCCATCTGGCAGCAGCCGTCGGGGTCCCGCTGCTGTCGGTGCTGGGGCCCACCGAGCCCGGCCATTGGGGCGCTTGGGGCCCCACGGTCCACATCGAGCGACACTGGCCCCGGTGGCCGACGGTCGACGAGGTTTGGCACCGAAGCGTGGGGATTCTGGGCGGCGCGTGGTGATGCACAAGCAGTCCTCGCACAGCTGGGGGCGATCGGTTTTTTGCCTGCGGACACGGCTCAGGTTTCTTGCGGCGGTTGCGCCCTGCACATCGGTTGCATCGGTTGCATGGGTGAGCCTGCTGAGCCTGCTGGGCCTACTGGGCATGCTCGGTCTACCTTCCGCGCTGGCCTCGACACCCCCGTTGAGTACAACCATCTTCATCGCCACACACGACTTGAATCAGGCCACGCGTGCCGAAATCGAAGCGGTGCGGGGCGTGGGCGTGGAGCTGACTGAGCGGCTGCTGCAAGCGCGCGCGCAAGGGCACTTCCGTGATTGGGCCGAGCTGCGCAGCCGCGTCAAGGGCGTGAGCCGGCGCGCCTTGCAGGGCTTTGCCGAGGCCGGCTTTCAGATCCAGGGGCAGCAGCCACCGCTCAGGTAGCACCCGCCTCGTACACCACGCGGGCAAGGCCTTCATGCGCCACGGCGCGCCAACGGGCCAGGGCCTCGTCAGCCGGCCAGAAGCGCGCCGTATCGCCCAGGTCAACCTCTCCCACGGCTCCCAAGGCCGCAAAGTCTTCACCATCGAGTGCCGCCTGCGCAGCCTGCAGGGTAGGCGTCCTGAGCACGCGCACCCGAACCCTGAGCCCTTGGACAGTGTCGCCCTCGTCGGTGCTGCGCACGACGGCTGGCCACAGGGCCAGCACCTCCTGCACAGGCAAGGTCGAGCCTTGGACGGTCACGGTCAGGTAGCGGCCAAAGCGGGCACGGGCCGAGGGCAATCCAAAGACCTGCTGCACATTGAGCCGCAAGCCTCCGCCGGAGTAGCGGTCCGTCTGCACGCGACCCTGAACGACGATGAGTTCATCTTCCTTGAGGAGATCCTTGTGGGCCTCCAGCAAGCGCTCGTCGGCCACCGCCTCAATGGACTCGCTCTGGTCGTCCAAGCGGAAAATCCCCACCCGACTGCGCTGGCCGTTGACGACCCGGATTTCACCCACGATCCCAGCCACCAGAACCGGTTCACGGGAGTCGGTGAGCTCCGCAATGCGCCGAGGCGCGAAGCGGCGAACCTCCTCGGCGTGCTGTTCGAACAGATGACCGCTGAGGTAGAAGCCCAGTGCCGACTTCTCCGCCATCAGCCGTTCACGGATGCTCCACTCGGGTGCTTCGACCAATTCGGGTTCGTGCATGCTGGAGCCATGCGTGTCGCCGAAGTCGAACAAGCCGCCCTGCAGTGCATTGGCCTGCTGGTCATCAGCCCATTCGAAGGCCAGGCTCACGCTCGCCAATGCACGGGCTCGGTCGGGGTGCAGGGCATCGAAGGCGCCTGCCTTGATCAGGGCCTCGACCACGCGCTTGTTGACGCGGCTGCGGTCGACCCGCGCGGCGAAGTCGAACAGGCTCTTGAACGGGGCGGCGCCCTGCCCCTCGTGGGCTCCGGTGCCGTCACGTGCAGCCACGATCGCCTCGATGGCCCCGCGACCGGTACCTTTCACGGCGCTCAGGCCATAACGGATGCGGCGATCCCCCTCTTTGCCGGGCACGGGCTCGAAGCGCCAGGTGCCCTGGTTGATGTCGGGCGGGTCGAAGGTGATGCCGAAGTTCTGCGCCGCGTCCTGGCGTAACACCTTGAGCTTGTCGGTGTCATCCAGTTCGATGGTCATGTTGGCCGCGAAGAACTCGGCCGTGCAGTGCACCTTCAGCCAACCCGTGTGGTACGCGAGCAGCGAGTAGGCCGCCGCGTGGCTCTTGTTGAAGCCGTAACCCGCAAACTTCTCCATCAGGTCGAAGACCTCATCGGCCTTCTGCGCACCGATGCCCTTGTCCGCAGCACCCTGGCGGAAGATCTCGCGGTGCTCAGCCATCTCCTCGGCCTTCTTCTTGCCCATGGCGCGGCGAAGCAGGTCGGCACCACCCAGCGAGTAGCCCCCCATGTACTGCGCGGCCTGCATCACCTGTTCCTGGTACACGAAGATGCCGTAGGTCTCGGACAGCACCTTTTCCAGCAAGGGGTGCGGGTAGGAGATCGGCTCGCGGCCATGCTTGCGGGCGCAGAAGCTGGGAATGTTCTCCATCGGGCCTGGGCGGAACATCGCGTTCAGGGCGATCAGGTCTTCCAGACGCGTGGGCTTGGCCTCTCGCAGCATGGCCTGCATGCCGCGGCTTTCGAACTGGAACACGGCTTCGGTCAGCCCCTCGGAGAACAGCTTGTAGACGCGCGTATCGTCCAGCGGCAAGGCCTCGTAGCTGAAGTTCGAGTGTTCGGGACGGCGTGAAACGATGAAGTCCTTGGCCAGCTCCAGTATGGTGAGCGTGGCCAACCCCAGAAAGTCGAACTTCACCAGGCCGATGGCTTCGACATCGTCCTTGTCGTACTGGCTCACCGCGGATTCGCTGCCGGGCTGCTGGTACAGCGGGCAGAAATCGGTGATCTTGCCTGGCGCAATCAAGACGCCGCCGGCATGCATGCCCACGTTGCGCACCATCCCCTCGACGCGGGAAGCCAGGCTCAGCAACTCGGCCACTTCCTCCTCAGCAGACTCGCGCTGTTCGAGTTCGGGTACTTCCTCCCGTACATAGGTGACGCCACCAACCTTGTCTTTGGGGTCTTCGGGCAGGCGCGCCAGCGTATAGGTCTTGCCTGGAAGGCCCGGCACCAGCTTGGCCACGCTGTCCACATGCCCATAGCCCATGCCCAGCACGCGGCCCACATCGCGCAGGGCCGCCTTGGCGGCCATGGTGCCGAAGGTGGCGATCTGGCTGACCGCCTCTCTCCCGTACTTGTCCTTCACGTACTCGATCACCCGATCGCGGTTGGCCTGGCAGAAGTCGACGTCGAAGTCGGGCATGGACACCCGCTCGGGATTGAGAAACCGCTCGAACAGCAGTTCGTAGCGCAAGGGGTCGAGATCGGTGATGCTCAAGGCATAGGCCACGAGGGATCCCGCACCCGAGCCGCGCCCAGGGCCGACGGGGCATCCATGGCCCTTGGCCCACTGGATGAAGTCCGACACGATCAGGAAGTAGCCCGGGAAGCCCATCTTCAGGATGGTCTTGATCTCGAACTCCAGCCGCTCCTGGTAGCGGGGGCGTTCGGCCTGGCGCACCTCGGGATCCGGAAACAGCATCTGCAGCCGGTGTTCCAGACCGTCGAGCGAGGCCTGCCGAAAATAGTCGGCGATCGGCATTCGTGTGCCATCGGGCAGCAGCGGTGTGGGGAAATCGGGCAGTTGGGGTTTGCCCAAGACCAGGCTCAGGTTGCAGCGCTGCGCGATCCGCACCGTGTTCTCCACCGCGGCCGGCACATCCGCAAAGAGCGCCCGCATCTGGTCCTGCGTCTTGAAATGCTGCTCAGGAGTGAAACGCTTGACCCGCTTGGGGTTGGCCAGGGTCTCGCCTTCGGCCACGCACACGCGTGCCTCATGGGCCTCGAAGTCATCGGGCTTGAGGAACTGCACCGGGTGGGTGGCCACCACGGCAATCCCCTGCTGCGCAGCCAAGCGCACGGCCGCCCGCAGATGGGCTTCCTGCTGCGGAAGACCGGCGCGCTGAATCTCCACATAGAACCGGTTGCCGAAGGTCTGCCGGTAGCGATCGGCCAGCGCGCGCGCGCGATCCACTTCCCCGGCCAGCAGGGCCTGCCCCAGTGCCCCTGACTCGGCCCCCGACAGCACGATCAGTCCCTCGTTCAGTTCGGCCAGCCATTCCCACTTCACCCAGGCCTGGGCGCGGTTGACGTTGCCTGTCCAGGCTCGCGCCAACAGCTCCGACAGGTTCAGATAGCCCTGGGCGTTCTGCACGAGCACCAGCAGGCGGCTCGCCGGACGGTCGCTGCCCGATTCAGGCTCGATCCACAGGTCGGCTCCGATCAAGGGCTTCACACCCTTGGCGCGGCAGGCTCGGTAGAACTTCACCGCGCCAAAGAGATTGCCCAGGTCGCTGATGGCCAGTGCGACCTGGCCATCCTGTGCCGCCGCCGCAGCGGCCTCGTCGATGCGCAAGGTGCCGTCGACGACTGAAAACTCGGTGTGGGTGCGCAGGTGAACGAAGGCCATTGGGTGATTGTAGGAAGGCGTGGGCCCGGGTCATCGGATGCACACCGTCCTAAAATTAAGGGGTGAACGCCGTCCTGAACATCGCCGCCTATCGCTTCGTGCCCTTGGACGACCTGGCCCACTGGCAGGGTGAACTGCTGCAGTCGGCTCAGCACTTGAATCTCAAGGGTACGGTGCTTCTGGCCGAAGAAGGGATCAACCTGTTCCTGGCCGGCAGGGAAGGCGCCGTGCGTCAGTGGCTATCGGATCTGCGCGCGCACACGCCCTTTGCCGGCCTGAGGGCCAAGGAAAGCTGGAGCGCCCAGGTACCCTTCAAGCACCTGCGGGTCAAGATCAAGCGGGAAATCATCCGGATGAACCAGCCGGCGGTGGTGCCGGCCCAAGGCCGCGCGCCGGCGGTGGACGCGGCCACCCTGGCACGCTGGCTCGATCAGGGCCACGACGACGAGGGCCGCCCGGTGGTCACCCTGGACACACGCAACCGCTTTGAGGTCGACGAAGGCAGCTTTACAGGCGCTTTGGACTGGAACCTCTCAAAGTTCAGCGAATTTCCGCAGGCCCTGGCGCGACATGTGGATGCCTTGCGGGACAAGACCGTCGTGAGCTTCTGCACCGGCGGCATCCGCTGCGAGAAGGCGGCCATCGTCATGCGGGAGTCAGGACTGAGCCATGCCTATCAACTCGAAGGCGGCATCCTGCAGTATTTCGAAGACACCCAGGGCGCACCGCACTGGCGCGGGCGCTGTGTGGTGTTCGACGAGCGGGGGGCCTTGGATGCT
>JBEAWD010000065.1:0-7068 GCA_041160585.1 Pseudomonadota bacterium
GCTCAGTCACCCGGCCCCCAACGCGGAACCCGATGTCGGACTCGATTCGCGGCCGGATGCTGCCGCTGAACACGCGTTGCATGTCGCTGGTTTCGTTGCGCACGGTGGTGACATAGACCGCAGGTTCGGCCGGTGCGGCCGGCTTTTGCGGAGAGCAGCCGACAACGACCATCGCCGTGGCCAGAAGACCCAAGCGGTACGTGATGGGTGTATGGAATGCGGGCATGGACAAGACTCCGAGTTACGGTTGTGTCGACGCACTTTGTGCGAGCGGGGGCGTGGGGCTCTGATTCCAGCCACCGCCCAGCGCCTTGATCAGTTGCACCGCAGCCAAGGCGCGCTGCGTTTGGGCTTCGGTCAGGGCCAGTTCGGCGCTCAGCAGTCCCTTGCTGACCTCCAGTCGCTGTAGGCGGTCAATCTGCCCCTCGCGCGCCAGTGAATGGGCATGGCGGTCCGCCAGGCGACGTGACGCCAAGGAAGTGGCCAGGCTGTCGCACCGTTGGCGTTCCTGTGCCAAGACCACCAGGCTGCTCTCCACGTCCTGCAAGGCGTTCAGCACGGCTTTCTCATATTGCAGTGTGGCGGCGCGTTCCCGTGCAGACTGCCGTTCCACCGCGGCGCGCAGGCGCCCCGCATTGAAGACCGGCGCCGTGAAGAGCAGGGCGACGCTCCGGTAGGCCACCGGTGCCAGGTCCAAGCCGTTGAGCCTCAAGTCTTGCTGGCCCAGCACGGACGAGAGAAAGAAGCGGGGCCAGAGGTCGGCCTGGCTCTCTCTCAGGCGCGCGCTCTCGGCGCGCAGTTGTTGCTCCGCCACGCGAAGGTCGGGGCGGCGGTTCAAGAGCTCCGGTGTCTGGCCAGGCATCAGGCCCGGTACCGAGGGCAGGGCCGCTGGCGCCTGCCGCCAGGGCGCTTCCAAGGCGCTGGGGCTGCGGCCCAGCAGCACGTCAATTTGGTGCTCGGTGGTGGTCACCAGGGTATGCAGGGCCGGCAGTTGCGCGGCCAGCGCCTGCAGCTCGGCCGCGGCGCGGGCCACCTCCAGGTTGCTGGCCAGACCATGCGTCTGTCGGCGCCGCACCAGGGCTTCAATCTCCTCCTGAACGTTCAACAACGCTTGAGTGTGCTGCAGTCGCAAGCGAGCCCCTTGCCACAGCAGGTAGTGCCGGGCGATTTCGGTACTGGCCAGCCAGCGGGCCACCTCCACGCCGGAACCGGCGGCCAAGGCATCCAGTGCTGCGGCATCAGCCGCTGCGCGTGCGGCACCGGCCACATCGATTTCCCAGCCCAGGTCCAGCGCGCCGCGAATCGCCCGCGCATCAGGCATGCCGCGCTTGACTTCGGTGGGCAAGCCGCTGCGCTGGTCTGACGCGCTGGTGTTGACAGACAGCGTGGGCCACAGCCGTGAGGCGATCGCCGTGCTGCCGGCTTGGGCCTGCAGCACACGCTGCTGGGCGATGCGGACATCCAGGTTCTCACGCTGCACCACGTGCATCAGCTCGGTGAGCACCGGATCGGCAAAGCCTCGCCAAGTGGCGGCATCCAGGTTATCGGCGCTGGTGGGAGTTGTTTGACGATAGGCCGTTGCGTGCATCGACTTCTGCGGCACATCGACGGCGGGCTGCAGGGTCGAGCATCCGCCCAGCAATGTCGCGGCAGCGATGAAGAGCCATCGGGTGCTGTGGGGGGGCAGGGTTGAGGTCATTGACGCACAAGGTTGACAATGTCTACCATTGTCTCTGAATTTGGTAGACACTGTCAACCGCGTGTTCGCCGGCGGCCTTCAAGCGATTTACGGGGTGCTGCCTGTAGAGCGTCGATTACGATCTTCCCTTTGTATGACTGCCAAGAAGCGCCCAGCACCACCTCCACTTGAACTCCGCGAAGCTTGCATCCTCGCGGCTTGGGAGGTCATCGCTGAACGCGGCATTGAGCAGCTCAGCCTGCGAGAAGTGGCGCGCAAATTGGGCGTGTCACACCAGGCCCCCTACAAGCACTACCCCACGCGCGACCATCTGCTTTCCGAGGTGATGCGCCGTTGCCTACAGGGCTTTGCGGCCTTTCTCGATGCCCGGCCACGCCACAACGAGCCCCAGCAGGACTTGGAGTCGTTGGGGCTGCAGTACCTCAGCTATGCACGTGAGCACCCGCTGGAATACCGGTTGATGTTCAGCAGCCCCTGGCCCGAGTCAGCCGACCCGCAGGAGCTGGCAGGTGATGCTGTGCACGCCTATGACGTGCTCCGAGGGGTACTTCGGCGCATGCACGGTGACTCGCCGGCCGTGCAGGAGAAGGTGGAGCTCGACGCCTTGTGCATCTGGTCGATGGTGCACGGGCTCGCGGGGGTCTTGAATGGGCAGTGCGTGGACAGGCTCGGCCTCGAGCCGCATGTTCTTCAAAGGGCCGTGGCTCATGCAATGAGTCGGATGAGGGCTGGCTTGGCGAGTGACCTTTGAGTTGGGAGCCTTGCCTTCACCAAACAAAAAGGCCCTGCGAACACGCAAGGCCTTGATCTGCAACAGCTTTATTTGGCTCCCCGACCTGGGCTCGAACCAGGGACCTACGGATTAACAGTCCGGCGCTCTACCGACTGAGCTATCGGGGAACTGCTGCAAGCCTCACAGTATAGCGTTTTTTTTACATGCGGATCAACACGCCGGCCCTCAGTGTGCGCACGGCGCCAGGGTACAGATAGGCGTGTCCGAACTGATAGGGCGCTTCACGCCAGTAGCGGCGGTCGGTGAGGTTGTCCACGCCCAACAGCCACTGAGTGCGTGCACCCGGCGCATCCCAGGTGATCACGGCATCGGCACGGGTCCATCCCGGCAGTTGCTTGGAGTTGTCGGGCAAGATCTGCCGCGCACCCTCATGGCTGATCACGCCCTGCAGGGCCAGCCCTGGCACGGCAGCAGGGGTCCAGCGCGCGCGCGCCCTGACCACCTGTTCAGGCACATTGGTGGGCGCCTTTCCATTGAGCTCAGGCTGCGCAGTGCTGCCGCGCCGCTGCGCGTCCAGCACGGTTGCTTGAACGCTCAGCCACCAGGGTGATGCCGCCCATTGCAGTCCCGCTTCCAAGCCTTGGTGCTGAACATCGCCGTCCACCCGGCCGGTGCACGGTGAGATCCCCAGGTTCGCACAGGCATCCAGGTTGCTGGTGGGCCGAGTGATGCGGAACATCGTGGCCTGCCATTGCAAACCTCGACCAGTCAAAGCCCCTGGCCCGCCGCGCACACCCACCTCCTCTTGAACCGACTTCAACACCGGTAGGCCCAGGCCGGCATTGGTGTATTGGCTCGGCCGGTTGGGCACCACCTGTGACTCGGCACCTTCACCCCGGCTGGCAAACGCCATCAGGTCGGGCGTGACCTTCAGGCTCAGGGCCACCCAGGGCGTGGTCAAGCCGTCTTCGTACGAAGTGGCGCGGCTGCCGTTGGTGCGCACGCTGCGCCGCTCGAAGGCCGTGTGGCGCAGGCCCAGCCAGGCACTGAACTTGTCGTTGAACTGCACGCGGTCTTGAATGAACAGCTCACGCGACTTCTCACGGCGGTTCGTGTTGGGGTCATAGGGCATGGCATCTGCCGGCAATACCGCCGTGCCGGCCACATTGCCCACGCCCACCAGGTTGTACGCCTGCGGCTGCAGATCGATTCGCTGCGAAGACTGCATCATGCCCAGGCGCAAGTCGTGCTTGAGCGAACCTGTAACCGCGCGGCCCATGACCTCCGCCTGAACCGCATCGGTGCGGCGCTGTTCGTTCTCGCTGCGGTAGTCCCAGACGCTGAAGGTGCCGTTGGCGGCGAAGCGGTCACAGGGATTGCAGTCGTAAGTGATCGGGTCGTACAGGCCGTAGGCGAAGGCCACGCGGTCATCCGTTCGCAAGCGCTGCGTGCCGGCCTGCAGCACCGCACGCCATCCACCCCCCAGCAGGTGCGTGAAGCGCAGACTGCCGGTGCGACCCTCGAACGCGCTGGGCAGGCTCCACCGCTGGTTGTTCAGGTTCAAGCGGGGATCGGGTACCGCAGGCAAACGGTCGCCCAAGAGGCTGAAGGCCTGCTGGGTGGGTTGCTCGCGGCGGCTCCATTCGGCTTCGACCTCCAGCAGGGCCAGTTGGCGAAAGCGCCACTCGCCGGCAGCGGCTAGCAGATGGCGCTGCCCATCGGCGTTGCGAAGTTCAGGGCGCAGCCGTTCGGTGGCCGCGTTCAGGCGCCATCCAAAGCCACCACCATCACCTGCACGCCCACCGACGTCGGCGGCAGCCAGCAGCGTGTTGCGCGAGCTGAACTGCAACCGGGCCTCGGCATGTTCGCGTGCCAAGGGGCGCTTGACCGCGTAGTTCACCAGCCCGCCCGGCGCGCTGGTGCCGGCCTGCAGGCCTGTGGTGCCTTTGAGCACCTCCACGGCGGCCTTGTTCTCCAGGGCGATGGCGGTCTCGCCGCTGATGGGCAGGCCCTCACGCCGCACGTTGTAGCGGTTGTCGATCACGAAGCCGCGTACCGTGAGGTAGTCGACATAGCCGGTCGCGTTGTACGCGTCCGATACCGAGCTGTCGAATGCCAGCAAGTCGGCCAGTCGGGTCGCACCGCTCAAGGCGATGTCGGATGCGCTGATGCGGTTGGCGGCCACAGGTGTTTCGCGCGCCGGGCTGTCCCAGCCGCTCAAGGGGGGCAGGGTGTTCAGGCGCCCGGTGACCGTAACGCGCTCGGCCGCTGAAGCCGAGCCCGTTGTGGCCGACGACGCAAGCTGTGCGTGGGCCGGCACGCAGGCGCAGCACATGGCTGCAGCCAAGGCCAGCGAAGAGCGAAGATGAAATGCCATGTCGTGCTTTCCGTACGAAATGGCAGGGCGACGCGCCGTGGTTTCAGGTGCCTGCCGATGTCTGGCGGGCGGCCCGTCGCCGAGCTCGCTTCCCTGCGCGAGGATGACCTCATGCGGCACAAGCCGCATCCCCCAGAAGGGGGACAGGTTCATAGGGTGTGTTCTCAGCCCGTTCGCCTGCCGGCGGGGGCACCCCTAGCGTCTGCGCGGCACAACCGCATCGCCGCGCATTGGGTTGAAGTGTAGGCCGCGGTCAATAAACCCTCAGGTGCAGGGCTTGATCGGGGCCTGCCGGCTTCACCATCCGGCAAACAGGCCAAGTGGCGCTCAGCGCTTGAGTTCGCTCAACTTGCCGGTCTTGTCTTTCCAGTCATCGGCGTCGGGCAGCGGCGCCTTACGCTTGGTGATGCTGGGCCACTTCTTGGCCAACTCGGCGTTCAGTGCAATGAAGTTCTGCTGGTCCGCCGGCACGTCCTCTTCGGGAACGATGGCATTGACCGGGCACTCAGGGATGCACACGGCGCAGTCGATGCACTCATCGGGGTCGATGGTCAGGAAGTTGGGGCCCTCGCGGAAGCAGTCCACTGGGCACACATCCACGCAATCGGTGTATTTGCAGCGGATGCAGGATTCCAGAACAACGTGGGTCATGTCGGGTCCAAAAACAGCGGTGTGGATCAGGAGTGCGCGCAGGCAAGCCCAAGATTTTAGGCGGGCGTGCTGGCAGCTCCGGCGGCGGAATTGTCCGCGATTATTGACACTTCGTGATGTAAGTTCAAGCCGGCAGGGGTGGGGCAGTCCGCGCTAGCCCGGGCTTGACCCAGGGCTTGGGCCCCCACGCCCACGGTCACCACGGTGGGCCTGCCGCTGTGCAGAACGCTTGCCGCCGCCAAACCGTGTAGCCGGTGGTCGCTCACCAGTTGATCTGCACAACCGGCGCGCGACACCACCATCACCGCCGTGTCGTCGGGCCAACCGGCGGCCTGAAGGCGGCGCCCCAGGGCGGCCAGCTGGCGGCCAGCCATGTAGAACACCTCGGTGTCGGCGCTGCGGCCGCTGCGCAACACGGGCTGCCCCCGTGCATCGGTGGCCACCGCGGTGGTCAGCGCCACGCTGCGTCCGCGGCCGCGCCGTGTGAGGGGGCGCCCCGCCGCCGCCGCAGCGGCCAGCGCAGCCGTCACACCGGGCACCACCTCATAGGGGATGCCAGCGGCCTGAAGCGCCTCGATCTCTTCCTCCAGCCGACCGAAGATACCGGCGTCGCCACCCTTGAGGCGCACCACCCCATGTTCCCGTGTGGCCCATTGCACCAACAGGGCGTTGATGTGGGCCTGACGCATCGAGTCGCAGAACCCGCGCTTGCCCACATCGATCCACCGGGCCTTGGGCGCGTGATCGCGAAGTAGGGGATCGGTGAGTGCATCAAACAACACCACCCGGGCGCGCTGCAGGCGTTGCAGGCCGCGAAGGGTGATCAGGTCGGCTGCACCGGGCCCGGCGCTCACGAAGCTCACCAAGGGCGGGCGGCTGCGCTCATCAGGCATCTTCGGTCTCCCATTCGGGGGCAGGTTCAACCAGCAAGGCGCCGCTCGTGCGGTTGGTGCTGGGGTCCACCACGATCATGGCGCCGCTCACGCGGTTATCCGCGTAAGGCTGCAAGGGCAGTGAATGTTGCAACTGCAGCCGCACGCGGCCGATTTCATTGACCTTGAGCTCCGTGGTGGCAGACGCGCCCAGTGTGTGGATATCCAGGCGGTGCTCGATGGCGGTCAGCCGTGCCTGTACCCATCGGCTGCCGTGTCGCACCCAGTATTTGCGACCTGGCACGGCCGGTTCCGTGTCCAGCCAGGCCAGCGTCGCTCCAAAGTGGTCCGTGGGCGCTGCGCTGCCCGGCGTGAGCAGCCAGTCACCGCGCGATACATCCAGCTGTCGGTCCAGCACCACCCCCGCCGATTGACCGGCTTCGCAGCCCTCTACCTCAAGCCCCGCGTGGCGCACCGCTGTCACCACCGCCGACTGCCCACTGGGGAACACGGTGAGCGTGTCGCCGGGTCGAACTGTGCCGCGCGCCACACGACCCCACAGCACCCGGTGCTGATGGCCCGTACTGGCTGGCACCTCATCGCGCGTCACGTACTGCACCGGCAGGAGCAACAGGCCTTCGGGCGTTTCTTGCGCCGCAGGCAGCCTCTCTAACACCTGCAGCAGGGTCGGGCCCTGGTACCACGGCCAATGCGAAGAGGGCGTTGCCACGTTATC
>JBEAWD010000140.1:0-3321 GCA_041160585.1 Pseudomonadota bacterium
GCGATGTGCACGACATCGGCAAGAACATCGTCACCGTGGTCCTGCAGTGCAACAACTTCGAGGTCGTGAACATGGGCGTGATGGTCCCGTGTCAGAAGATCCTGGACACCGCCAAGGCCGAGAACGCCGACATCATCGGCTTGTCGGGCCTGATCACGCCCAGCCTCGAGGAGATGCAGCATGTGGCCGCCGAGATGCAGCGCGACCCCTACTTCCGCGAGCGCAAGACCCCGCTGTTGATCGGTGGCGCCACGACCAGCCGCGTGCACACGGCGGTGAAGATCTCGCCGCACTACGAGGGGCCAGTCGTTTATGTGCCGGACGCCTCGCGCAGCGTGGGCGTGTGCTCTGATCTGCTCAGCGACGAGCGGGCTGCGCGGTTCATTGATGAACTCAAGGCCGACTACGACAAGGTGCGCGCCCTGCACGCCAACCGCAAGGCCACACCCCTGGTGAGCCTGGCCGATGCGCGTGCCAACCCGACCCCGCTGGATTGGGCGGGCTATGAGCCACCGCGCCCGCGCGTGCTGGGTCGTCGGGTGTTCCGCAACCATGACCTGGCCGAGATCGCCGCGTGCATCGACTGGACGCCCTTCTTTCAGACCTGGGACCTGGCGGGGCGCTACCCCGACATCTTGAACGACGAGGTGGTGGGTGATTCGGCGCGCAAGGTGTTCGAGGATGCCCAGCGCATGCTCAAGCGCATCATCGAAGGCCGCTGGTTGCAGTGCCATGGGGTGATGGCGCTGCTGCCCGCGCAGGCGGCGGGTGACGACATCGAGATCTACGCCGATGAGACTGCCGCCGCGCGCGGCGAACCCCAAATGACCTGGCGCGGCCTGCGGCTGCAAAGTGAGCGCCCGGTGGTTGACGGCGTGAAGCGTCCCAACCGATGCCTGTCGGACTTCGTGGCGCCGGCCTCCTCGGGCAAGGCCGATTACATCGGTCTGTTCGCCGTGAGTTGCCAGGGCGTAGAAAAGAAAGAAGCCCAGTTCTTGGCCGAGCACGACGACTATTCGGCCATCATGCTCAAGGCCCTGGCCGATCGCCTGGCCGAGGCCTTCGCCGAACGTTTGCACCAGCGGGTGCGCACCGAGCTGTGGGGCTATGCGGCCGATGAGCACTTGAGCAACGAAGAGCTGATCGCCGAGGCCTACCGCGGCATCCGCCCGGCCCCTGGCTACCCGGCCTGCCCGGACCACCGGGCCAAGCTCGACCTGATGCGCGTGCTGGGCGCCCAGGAGATTGGCATGGGATTGACCGAAAGCCTGGCGATGACGCCGGCCTCCAGCGTCAGCGGCTTCTACCTGTCCCACCCCGAAGCGCGCTACTTCAATGTCGGCAAGATCGGTGCAGACCAGCTCGAGGACTGGGCCCGCCGACAGGGCCTTAGCCTGGACGAGGCGCGCCGCGCGCTCGCACCCCTGATCGATTGAGCCCGCCGCTAGGTGGGCCCGCGCGGCATGAGACCACGCCGCATCTGAAGGGCCTCGGCCAGGTGCGGCACCTCGACTTCTTGCACCTGCGCCAGGTCGGCCACCGTGCGGGCCACCCGAACCACCCGGTGCAGCCCGCGACCACTCAGCCCCAGCCTTTCGGCCGCCCGCTGCAGGAAGGCCTGTGAGGCCCCCTTGAGCGGGGCGTGCTCAACCAGGGCGGCCGAACCCAACTCGCCGTTGCGGCAGCCCTGGCGCTGCAGTTGTAGGGTGCGCGCCTGGGCCACGCGCTTGGCCACCGTCAGACTGTCCTCGCCATCGGGTGGGCGCAGCAGGTCGGCCGGCGCCCCGGCGGGGACTTCGAGCTGCAGGTCCAGTCGGTCCAAGAGGGGCCCGGAAAGGCGGCCCTGATAGCGTTGCACCGCGTCGGGTGTGCATCGACAGGCCGGTGCCCCGGGCAAACGGTTGCCCAGCCATCCACAGGGGCAGGGATTCATCGCCGCCACCAACAAAACCCTCGCGGGAAAGCGCGCCTGCCGTGCCGCACGCGAGACCACCACGTGGCCGGTTTCCAGCGGCTCGCGCAATGCCTCGAGCGTGCGCCGCGGGAATTCGGCCAGTTCGTCCAGAAAGAGGATGCCCTGGTCGGCCAGGGAGATTTCGCCGGGCTGGGGCGGCTGACCGCCGCCCACCAGGGCCGCCATGGTGCAGCTGTGGTGGGGCGCACGCCATGGGGGTGAGCGCCATCCCTGCGGATCGGTCAATGCCGGGACCTTGGCCCCCGCCCGCGCGCCAGCGTGCCGTGGCCCAAGGCTGCGCAGGGCTGCGCATTCGAGCGCCTGCTCGGTCGTCAGGGGCGGCAGCAAGCCGGGCAAGCGTTGGGCCAGCATCGACTTGCCCGCGCCGGGTGGCCCCACCAGCAGCAGGCTGTGGTGGCCTGCTGCTGCCAGTTCGAGCGCCCGCTTGCCCTCTGCCTGCCCCCGGATGTCGCGCAGGCAAGCGCCCGCGTCGGCCTTGGCCTCTTCCCAGGGAAATGGGGGTACCGCCAGGGGCAGGGGCACCGCTTGGGAGCTTGGCAGCAGGTGCTGCACCACCTCACGCAGATGATGGGCCGGCCGCACGGCCACACCCGCCACCAGGGCCGCCTCGGCTGCATTGGCCGCAGGCAACACCAGGCAGCGCGGCGCATGCCCGGTGGCTTGTGCACTGCGCCGCAGTCCCATGGCCAGCGCCAGCGATCCTTGCACCGGCCGCAGTTCCCCGGCCAGCGACAGTTCCCCTGCGAACTCGTGGGACTCCAGCGCCGCGGGGTCCAGGATGCCCTGGGCGGCCAGGATGCCCAGGGCGATGGGCAGGTCGAAGCGGGAGGAGGCCTTGGGCAGGTCGGCCGGGGCCAATGAGACCGTGATCCGCTGGTTGGCCGGGTAGTCCCAGCCGCTGTGGGCCAGGGCTGAGCGTACGCGTTCGCGCGCCTCACGCACCTCGGTGTCGGCCAGGCCCACCAGCGTCATGCTGGGCAGGCCGTTGGCCAGGTGCACCTCTACCTGAACCGGTTCAGCCTGCCAACCTTCCAGGGTGCGCGTGTGCACCACAGCCAATCCCATGATCCTGGCTCCCTCCGCCCGGGCGCCGACGCAAGCCCCATCGGCCTGCCTGAGCGCCCGGGCCCATTCTGGAAAGCGCACGCGGCAGGCGCATCGCCCGCAGGTGTCACCCTGGGGAGGGGGCAGGCCGCCTCTAGGCGCCGCTTTGGTGCGAATTCCCGGGCCGCGCCGCCCCATCGCACCCCGTGGGCGCACTGTATTGGTGCGTTTTGGGTTGGTAATAGCTGAAAACAGGGTCTGGCGCGTGGCATGGAAGTTGCCCTAACCCCGTGTTGTCACCC
>JBEAWD010000175.1:0-2728 GCA_041160585.1 Pseudomonadota bacterium
CTGGACATCGGCCCAAAGACGGCCGCCATCCTGGCCGACAAGCTCAAGGCGGCCGGCACCATCGTATGGAACGGGCCGGTGGGGGTGTTCGAGTTCGATGCATTCGCCGGGGGCACTGAAAAGGAGTCTCGTGCGATTGCGGCCAGTCCAGCCTTCAGCATCGCCGGGGGTGGCGACACGCTGGCGGCCATCGCCAAGTACGGCATCGAGAAGGACGTGGGCTACATCTCCACCGGGGGTGGCGCCTTTCTGGAGGTGCTGGAGGGCAAGACGCTGCCGGCCTTTGAGATCCTGAGCCAACGCAGTCCTGTACCGAGCAGGTAACTTTTTTCCGATCTGCCCGTGTGAGAATGAAACAAAGTTTCAAGCCGAGTGGGAGTACTCATGCTGCGCCAGACCAAGATTGTCGCCACCCTGGGACCCGCATCCTCCACACCGGAGATGCTGGACAAGCTGATCGCAGCCGGTGTGGATGTGGTGCGGCTGAACTTCTCGCACGGCAAGGCACAGGACCACATTGACCGCGCGACCATGGTGCGCGAGGCCGCGCAGCGCGCGGGCAAGGCCGTGGCCATCATGGCCGACCTTCAGGGCCCCAAGATTCGTGTGGGCAAGTTCGAAGGCAACAAGACCGAACTCACCAATGGGCAGAAGTTCATTCTGGATGGGGGCTACAGCGGATTGGGCAACAACGACCGGGTGGGGCTTGATTACAAGGAACTGCCCCGCGATGTGAAGCCTGGCGACGTGCTGCTGCTCAACGACGGCCTGCTGGTGCTGGAGGTCGACGCAGTGCGTGGTGAAGAGGTGCACACGGTGGTGCGCATCGGCGGCGAACTCTCCAACAACAAGGGCATCAACAAGCAAGGTGGTGGCCTGACCGCGCCAGCCTTGACGGCCAAGGACATGGAGGACATCAAGACGGCGATGTCCTTCCAATGCGAGTACGTGGCGGTGAGCTTCCCCAAGAGCGCCACCGACATGGAGATGGCGCGGCAGTTGGCCAACGTGGCCGGCGAGCCCTGGCGCCACAAGCCGGGCCTGATCGCCAAGATCGAGCGCAGCGAGGCGATTCCCTTGCTGGAGTCCATCCTCAAGGCCAGTGACGGCATCATGGTGGCGCGTGGCGACTTGGCGGTGGAGGTGGGCAACGCGGCGGTGCCGGCGCTGCAAAAGCGCATGATCCGGCTGGCCCGCGAGCTGGACAAGGTGGTGATCACGGCCACACAGATGATGGAGAGCATGATCACCAACCCGGTGCCCACGCGTGCAGAGGTGAGTGACGTGGCCAACGCCGTGCTGGATGGAACCGATGCCGTGATGCTCAGCGCCGAGACGGCTGCGGGCAAGTACCCAGTGGAGACGGTGCAGGCCATGTCGGCCATCTGTGTCGCGGCGGAGAAGGCCGAGGAGATGCACCTGGACGCCGACATGGCTGACCGCCGCTTCGGCCGCATCGACCAGAGCATCGCCATGGGGGCCTTGTTCACCGCGCACCACCTGGGTTGCAAGGCGATCATCGCCCTGACCGAATCGGGCTCCACGGCCCTGTGGATGAGCCGTCACCGCATCGACGTGCCCATCTTCGGCCTGACTTCCCAGCCCGTCAGCCAGCGCCGCATGGCGCTGTACCGCAACGTGAGTTCGATGCTGATGCCGCACATGTCTGACCGCGATGCCGCCTTGGCCGGCGCCGAGGAACTGCTGGTGGCCCGTGGGGTGCTCAGGCCGGGGGATACCTATGCCATCACATGCGGCGAGCCCATGGGCTACCCCGGTGGCACGAACATGCTCAAGGTGGCCCGGGTGGGCGGCTGAAGCGGGCTTGGTGATCCGTAGAATGCGGCGAGTTACATCGCCGTTACATCACGATTCCCTTCGAGGTTCACCATGCCGCTCGTCTCCATGCGCCAACTGCTCGACCACGCCGCCGAAAACGGCTACGGGATACCCGCCTTCAACGTCAACAACCTGGAGCAGGTTCAGGCGGTGATGTCGGCCGCTGCCGACGTGGGTGCGCCGGTCATCCTGCAGGCCAGCGCGGGTGCGCGCAAGTACGCCGGTGAAAGCTTCATCAAGCACCTGATCCAGGCCGCCATGGAGGCGTATCCGCAGATTCCGCTGGTGATGCACCAGGACCATGGAACCAGCCCCAAGGTGTGCCAGGGTGCGATCGACCTGGGCTTTGGCTCGGTGATGATGGACGGCTCTCTGATGGAAGACGGCAAGACGCCTTCTAGCTTCGACTACAACGTGGAGGTCACGCGCAAGGTGGTGAAGATGGCGCATGCGGTGGGCGTGACGGTGGAGGGTGAGCTGGGTTGCCTGGGCAATCTCGAAACCGGTGATGCCGGCGAAGAAGATGGCATTGGAGCCGAGGGCAAGCTCGACCATAGCCAGATGCTGACCGATCCGGAAGAGGCCGCCGTATTCGTGAAGGCCACGCAGCTGGATGCGCTGGCCATCGCCATCGGTACCAGCCACGGGGCCTACAAGTTCAGCCGCAAGCCCACGGGCGACATCCTGGCGATTTCACGGGTCAAGGAAATCCACGCGCGAATTCCCAACACCCACTTGGTGATGCACGGCTCGTCATCGGTGCCGCCAGAGCTGCTGGCCGTCATCAACCAGTACGGCGGCAAGATGAAGGAAACCTACGGCGTGCCCATCGAGGAGATCCAGGAAGCGATCAAGCACGGCGTGCGCAAGATCAACATCGACACCGACA
>JBEAWD010000176.1:0-9171 GCA_041160585.1 Pseudomonadota bacterium
GTTCCCAGCTCGTCGTCCTGCCAGGTGTCTCGCCCCAACCGCACCTGTGCCGCTTGGGGGCGGTCCAAGCCCGCTACGGCCCGCAGCAGACTGGTCTTGCCCGAACCGGAAGGGCCGAACAACACGGTGATTCCACGGCCACTGAGCTGCAGGTCCACGTCGAGCAGAAAGTCCGCGCGCGGCATCTGCAGGCGGATGCGCAAGGCATCGGCCGCAGCAGCCGGATCAGCCGGATAGGCCATATCGGCCGGATCAGCCGCGTCGTTCATGGCGAGCGACCCCGCGCCGGCCGCTGCAGGACGGCCAGCAGCACCAGCACCGCAAAGGAGAACAGCAGCATGCCTGCGGCCAGGGCGTGGGCTTGTGGGTACTCCATCGCCTCCACATGGCCATAGATTTGTGTCGACACGGTGCGCGTGTGTCCGGGGATATTTCCGCCGATCATCAGCACCACGCCGAACTCACCCACGGTGTGTGAAAAACTCAGGACAGCCGCCGTGAAAAGCCCCGCGCGGGCCTGCGGGAGCGCCACCGTGAAGAAAGCGTCCAGCGGTGAAGCGCGCAGCGTGGCGGCCACCTCCATCGGCCGATGCCCCATGGCCGTAAAGGCGTTCTGAATCGGCTGCACGGCAAACGGCAAGGAAAAGATCACCGAGCCAATGAGCAGGCCCGTAAACGTGAAGGACAACACCCCCCAGCCCATGGCCTGGGTGAACTGACCCAGCGGCCCCTGCGGGCCCAGGGCCACCAAGAGGTAGAAGCCCAGGACCGAGGGCGGCAGCACCAGCGGCAAGGTGGCCAAGGCGGACACGGGTGCACGCCACCGCGAAGCCGTGTGCGCCAACCACCAGGCCAAGGGTGTGGCCAGCACCAGCAGCAGCACCGTGGTGAGGCTGGCCAGCTTGAGTGTCAGGACAATGGCCTGCCAAGCTTCGGGCGTCATTCAGATTTCGTAGCCATACGCTCGGATGATGGCACGCGCTTCTTCGGTCTTCAGGAAGGCCAGCAGGGCCCGGGCCGCGGGTTCCTGTTCACCCCGACGCAGAAGCACCGCTTCCTGCCGCAAGGGGTCGTGCAAATGGGCGGGCACCACCCACGCCGACCCCTGGGCAAGGCGGCCATCGACCATCACCTGGGACATCGCCACAAAGCCCATGGCGGCGTTGCCCGTGGCCACGAACTGGTGAGCTTGCGCGATGTTGTCGCCTTGAACCAGGTGGTCTTGCCAGCGGGCTGTCACGCCCAGGCGCTCCAGAACCTGAAGGGCGGCCGCACCATAGGGGGCCGTCTTCGGGTTGGCCACGGCCAGACGAAGGCGTGGGGCCTGGGCGGCGACCGCGGAGCGGCCCGCATCGCGCAACACATCACCCTTGGAATCGACTTGCGCCGCATCGGCGCTCCACAGCACCAGGCGGCCAATGGCATAGACGAAGCGGGTGTCGCGGACCGCCAAGCCCTCGGCTTCCAGCCGAGCGGCCGTGCGGTCGTCTGCGGACAGCAACACCTGGAAGGGCGCGCCATTGCGAATCTGCGCATACAGCGCACCGGTGGCACCCACAGCCGGGCGAACCCGATGGCCGGTGGCCTTTTCGAAAGCCTGCGCCAGGCGCTGCATCGGCGCACTGAAGTTGGCGGCCACGCCTACCGTGACGTCGGCCGCCTGCGCGCAAACGGCTGAGCACACGCCCAGGGCCACACAGGCCCAGCGAAGCGCAGCAAGGAATCGATTCATGGTGCGCGATCGGTGGGTGACACCGCTCAGCTCACGGAAGAAGGGCCCGGATTCCGAGGAAGCCCGGGCCCACGGCGATTGAACGCTGGTGCGCTTACTTCGCGCCAGCCAGGATCCAGGCCGCCAGCTTCCGGGCATCGGCGTCGCTCAACTGTGCCTGGGCCGGCATCGGAATCTGGCCCCACTTGCCCGCGCCACCGGCCTTGATGCTCTTGGCCAGATTGGCTTCGGCGTCCTTCTGGCCCGCGTACTTCTTGGCGACTTCCTGGTAAGACGGACCGAGCACCTTGGTGGCCGCCGCGTGGCAACCCATGCAGGCATTCTTGTTGGCCAACTGCAGGTCGGCAAAAGCAGGCGCCGACAGCACCATCAGGGACAAACTGATCGCCTTGATCATCTCAACTTCCTTTCATACGGGGGTGGCCCATCCACCCATAACCGTACATTTTGCGACATGCCGTCGAGGAGGCGCGGAATAAACCCTGCCGCGGGGGTGTGAAGCCCTCGTGATGGCAGGGGTATGGCGGCGATCAGGCCAGGCCCAAGGCCCGCTTGCGTCGCTCCATCATGCGCCAGATGAAGGGCGTGAAGATCAGCTGCATGGCGAGTTCCATCTTGCCGCCCGGCACCACGATGGTGTTGGCCCGGCTCATCCATGAGTTGTTGATCATGGACAGCAGGTACTGGAAGTCGATGCCCTTGGGCTTGGCAAAGCGGATCACCACCATGCTCTCTTCCGCACTGGGAATGTCGCGCGATATGAAGGGGTTGGAGGTGTCCACCACCGGCACGCGCTGGAAGTTGACATGGGTGTGCTCAAACTGCGGGCAGATGTAGTGCACGTAGTCGGGCATGCGGCGCAGGATGGTGTCGGTCACCGCCTCCTGCGTGTAGCCGCGCAGATGCTTGTCGCGCCAGAGCTTCTGTATCCACTCCAGGTTGATCACCGGTACCACGCCGATCAGCAGGTCGGGGTAGCGGGCCACATCGTGTTCGGGCGTGCGCACAGCACCATGCAGGCCTTCGTAGAAGAGCATGTCGGTGTCGGGCGGCAGATCTTCCCAAGCGGTGAAGGTGCCGGGTTCCTGCTGATAGGGGGCGGCTTCCTCGTGGTTGTGCAGGTACTTGCGCACACGCCCCTGCCCGCTTTCGCTGTAACTGCGAAACAAGGTTTCGAGTTCACCGAAGAGGTTGTTGTCGGGGCCGAAGTGGCTGAAATGCTTGTTGCCAGTGCGCTCGGCCTCGGCCTGGCGCTTCTTCATGTCCAGACGTTCGTAGCGGTGAAAGCTGTCGCCCTCGACGATGCCCGCCTTCACGCCTTCGCGGCGAAAAATGTTGGAGAAGGTGCGGGTGACGGTGGAGGTGCCGGCACCGCTTGAGCCCGTAATGGCGATGATGGGGTGTCGTTCAGACATCATGCGCCCCTCGTCCAAGGAGTACCTTGGCCGATCCCCCGAGGGGATGCGGGACGGCTTGGGGCGGCCCGGCGCTCGTCCCGCTCGGCTTCGATGTGGATGTGGTGGTACATGGTCAATCCCGGAACAGGCTGCGCTCGGCAAAGAGCGGCGTTTCGAAGTCCGCCTTTTTCATGGGCAGCGGTTCGTCGTGGTAGCGCTCGATGCGCTCGACTTCATTTTTCGAGCCGAAGACCAGGCCGATGCGTTGGTGCAGGCCCTTCGGTTGGATCTGCAGGACAGGCCCACGGCCGGTGCTGGCTCGGCCGCCAGCCTGCTCCATGATCATGCCGATGGGGTTGGCTTCGTACAGAAGGCGCAATCGGCCGAGCTTGGAAGGGTCCTTCGTGTCACGCGGGTACAGGAACACGCCACCGCGCATGAGGATGCGATGCGCCTCGGCCACCATGGAGGCGATCCAGCGCATGTTGAAGTCCTTGCCGCGCGGCCCTGTCTTGCCCGCAAGGCATTCGTCGACATAGCGCTTGACCGGTGGCTCCCAGAAGCGGCTGTTGCTGGCGTTGATGGCGAACTCCTGCGTGTCTGCCGGGATCATCACGTCGGGGTGCGTGAGCTTGAACTCACCGAGGTTGGGGTCGAGCGTGAAGCCGTGCACGCCGCTGCCCACGGTGAGCATGAGCATGGTGGTGGGGCCGTAGATGGCATAGCCCGCCGCGGCCTGTTGTGTGCCCGGTTGGAGGAAGTCTTCGACGCCGAGCTTGCGCGTACCCTGGGCCACATCGGCTGGCGCACGCAGGATTGAGAAGATGCTGCCCACGCTCACGTTCACATCGATGTTGGACGAACCATCCAGCGGGTCGAACACCAGCAGGTACTTGCCGCGTGGATAGCTGGCGGGAATGGCGTAGGGCTCCTCCATCTCCTCGCTGGCCATGCCGGCCAGGTGCCCGCCCCACTCGTTGGCGCGCAGGAACATCTCGTTGCTGATCACATCGAGCTTCTTCTGCACCTCGCCCTGGACGTTGACCGATGCGCCCGATGGCGAAGCGGTACCTGGGACCGCATGGTTGCCGGTGACGCCGCCGAGTTCACCGAAGGCCACGCTTCGGGCAATGGCCTTGCAGGCCAGGGCCACATCCAGGATGAGGGCGTTGAAGTCGCCGCTGGCGCCAGGGTAGCGCCGGCGTTCCTCGATCAGGAACTGCGTGAGGGTAGAGCGTTGCGAAAGCGGCATGGCAGCTCGATGGTCAGGACACCTGCGGGCTCGCAAGTGCGGGGTGGAACACGGAACTGCTCAAAAAACGGTACGGCGCCTGCACGCCGCGCCGCACTAGGCAGGCACGGCACCCCTTTCGGCCAGCCACGCACGCAGCGTGGCCAACGTGAGGCCCTGCAGGTCGGGTCGCACCGACAGCGCACCGGTGAAGTCTTGGTGCGCCGTGAAGTGCGTGGGGGTGACCACAGCGGCCACTCCGGCCGCAAGGGCCGCCCGTAGCCCATTGTGCGAGTCTTCCAGCGCAATGCAAGCCCCCGGGGATTTGCCGATTTCACGCAACACCTGCTGGTAGACCTGCGGATGGGGCTTCTTCAGCGGCGCGGTCGACGCGTCACCGATGGCGGCGAAGTTCAGCCGCCAGTCCGGGCCCAACACCGGGCGCAGCAAGGCGCCGATGTTCACCGGCGAGGTGGTGGTGGCGATGGCCATGAGCAAACCCTCACGCTGGGCAGCCTCCATCAAGGCCAGGACGCCCGGGCGCAGCTGCACCGCACCGGCGGCCACGCGGGCCTCGTAGGCGGCGGTCTTGATCTCGTGCAGCCGGGCCACCACCTGCTTGCGCGCGCCGGGCTCCAGCTCCTTCATATCGGGGTCACGCTGATGCCAGTAGTGCAACATGCGCTCCTTGCCGCCGCTGACCTCCAGCAGACGGGTGTACTCGGCTTGCGTCCAATGCCAGTCAAGGCCCTCTTGGGTGAAGGCCTCGTTGAAGGCCTCCAGATGGACGGCCTCGGTGTCGGCCAGGGTGCCGTCGACGTCGAAGATCAGGGCCTGCAGGGATCGGTTGCTCATGGTGGGCTTTCTTGGAAGAGGCGGCTGGCCAGGATGTCCGGCGCCTCCAGGGTGCAAAGGTCCTGCTCGCTGAGCGCGCGCTCACGGTCGGCGAACAGGCGCGAAGCCTGCCGCAGGCGCGCACGGTCCAGTGCGTTTCGCACGCTGCGGGCATTGGCAAAGTGGGGTTGACCGATGCGCAGCTGCAGGTATCGGTCGAAGGCCTGCTGCGCCTCGTCAGAAAAGCGGTACCCCTGCTGCTGCAACATCGATTGCGCGATGTGCCGCAGTTCGCCGCAGTCATAGTCAGGGAAGTCCAGGTGGTGCGCGATGCGCGAGCTCATGCCCGGATTGCTTTGGAAGAAGGTGTTCATCCGGTCCTTGTAGCCCGCCAGGATCACGACCAGGTCGTCGCGATGGTTCTCCATCACCTGCAGCAAGATTTCGATGGCCTCCTGGCCGTAGTCACGCTCGTTCTCGGGCCGGTAGAGGTAGTAGGCCTCATCGATGAAGAGCACGCCACCCATGGCCTTCTTGAGCACCTCCTTGGTCTTGGGTGCGGTGTGGCCGATGTACTGGCCCACCAGGTCGTCGCGGGTGACGCTCACCACATGGCCTTTGCGCACATGGCCCAGACGGTGCAGGATCTGCGCCATTCGCAAGGCCACGGTGGTCTTTCCGGTGCCGGGGTTGCCACTGAAGCACATGTGCAGCGAAGGGTGTTGGCTTTGCAGCCCCAACCCTTCTCGCAGCTTGTCGATCACCAGCAGTGCAGCGATGTCGCGAATGCGCTGTTTGACCGGCTTGAGCCCCACCAGCTCACGGTCCAATTCGTCGAGAACGGCCTCCACCTGGGTTTGGGCGAGCACGGCCGCGACGGTCCTGGGCCCAGGCGCCGTTGCCGCAGGCGCCCCATGCACGACGGCCAGAGCGGGCTGCACGTCGACCGGGTTTGAGCGGTTGGTACCGGGAATGGCGTACATGGCGGCGGCCCCGGCCTTCAGTAGCGCTGGCCTTCAGGGCGATTGGCCCCATAGCCGCGCACGGTGTAGCGGATGCTGCGGCCCTGAATCTCCTGGCGATCGAGCGTGAAGCCCTCCTCGTTGGCCGGACGGTTGACGATGAAGCTCATGGCGATCGACTCGATGCCCCGGGTGTTGTCGAAGGCCATCAGGCGGATGTAGTGGCGCGGGAAGGCCTGGCGGCACCCCTGCAGTTCGAGCATCACGCCGGCGGCATCCTGGAGATCGAACATGGGCATGCCCCACATCTCCCAGTAGGTGTTTCGCGGGTGCGGGTCGTCGGTGTATTCCACGCTCCAGGCATAGCCCTTGCCGAGCCCGTATTCGATCTGGGCGATGATTTCCTCGTCGCTGAGATCAGGCAGAAAGCTGAACTGCCCTTGGGTCAGGCGGCCGGTGGGGTTGGTCATCATGGGAAGGTCTCCTTTCAGGCGGCAACGGGAGTGGCCACGTAGTCGCTGCTGTCGGTGCTTTGGTAGTTGAAGGAGATGTCACCCCAGGTGTCCAGGGCCGCCTTCAAGGGGCCGCACTGCTGCGCCGCCTTCTTGAGAATCTCCGGTCCTTCCTGCAGGATGTCCTTCCCTTCGTTGCGGGCCTTGACCATGGCCTCCAAGGCCACGCGGTTGGCTACTGCTCCGGCCTGGATGCCCTGCGGGTGGCCGATGGTGCCGCCGCCGAACTGCAGCACCACGTCGTCACCGAACAGATCGATGAGTTGGTGCATCTGGCCCGCGTGGATGCCGCCGCTGGCCACCGGCATCACCTTCTTGGTATCGGCCCAATCCTGGTCGAAGAACAGCCCTCGCGGCAGGTCGGTCTTCGTGTAGGCATCGCGGCACACGTTGTAGTAGCCCTGCACCGTCAGCGGGTCGCCCTCGAGCTTGCCCACCGCGGTGCCGCAGTGCAGGTGGTCGCAGCCGGCCAGGCGCAGCCACTTGGCCATCACGCGGAAGGAAACGCCGTGGTTCTTTTGCCGCGTGTAGGTGCCGTGGCCCGCACGGTGCATGTGCATGATCATGTCGTTCTTGCGGCACCACTCGGCCATGCTCTGGATGGCCGTCCAGCCGATCACGAGGTCCACCATCACGATCACCGAGCCGAGCTCTTTGGCGAACTCGGCGCGCTCATACATGGCCTCCATCGTGCCGGCGGTGATGTTGAGGTAGGACCCCTTTACTTCGCCGGTGGCCGCACTGGCCTTGTTCACCCCGTCCATCACGTACAGAAAGCGGTCGCGCCAGTGCATGAAGGGCTGGGAGTTGATGTTCTCGTCGTCCTTCATGAAGTCCAGGCCACCCTTCAAGCCTTCATAGATCACGCGGCCGTAGTTGCGGCCACTGAGGCCCAGCTTGGGCTTGGTGGTGGCGCCCAACAAAGGACGGCCGAACTTGTCCAGGCGCTCGCGCTCGACGATGAGCCCTGTGGGCGGGCCCTTGAAGGTCTTCACATAGGCCACGGGAATCTGAATGTCTTCCAGGCGCGCGGCCTTCAGGGGCTTGAAGCTGAAGACATTGCCGATCAGACTGGCCGTCATGTTGGCAATCGACCCCTCTTCGAACAGGATCAGGTCGTAGGCCACCCAGGCGAAGTACTCACCCGGCCGGCCAGGCACGGCTTCCACCCGGAAGGCCTTGGCGCGGTAGCTGTCGCAGGCGGAAAGCCGATCGGTCCACACGACGGTCCAGGTGGCGGTGGAAGACTCGCCAGCCACAGCCGCGGCCGCTTCCACCGGGTCCACGCCTTCTTGCGGCGTGATGCGGAACAGGCACACGGTGTCGGTGGCCTTGGGCACATAGTCGGGCACCCAGTAGCCCATCTGGCGGTACTTCAGAACGCCCGCGCTGTAGCGCTTCTTGGTGTCGGTGATCTGCGTGGCTTCAAGGGTCATGGTCGGGCTCCTGGCTACGGACTACGGGTCGCTGGGGAATCGGGCACTCCGTCCAGGATGCGGGGCAACAGCGTTCCGGATCTCGGATGGAAGGACTGTAGGGAGCCGACTAAATGAAGTAAATTTGAATGTTCGGCCATCTCGATTAAAGAAAAACTTAATGAAAAACGCCACCTTTCGCCAATGGCGCGTGTTTTCCGAAGTCGCCCGCCACCTGAGCTTCGTGCGCGCTGCGCAAAGCCTGCACCTCACCCCGCCGGCCGTGACGCAGCAGGTCAAGGAGCTCGAAGGCCATGTGGGGCTGCCGCTGTTTTCGCGCGTGGGGCGGCAGGTTCAACTGACCACCGCGGGCGAATACATGCTGGTCTATGCGCGGCGGCTGATTGGCACGGTGCAGGAGGCCGAGGAGGCGGTGGCGCGGCTGACGAAGTCTGAAGCCGGCTCGATGACCTTGGGGCTGGTGAGCACGGCCAAGTACTTCCTGCCGGCCTTTCTGGCGGGCTTTCGACAGCGCTACCCGGGTGTGGAGGTGACCCTGCAGGTGGGCAACCGCGGCCAGTTGGTATCGTGGATCAAGGCGGGTGACGTGGACGTGGCGGTCATGGGCAAGACGCCGGTCGACCTGGTGGCGCGCTCGGACGCCTTCGCCCTGCACCCGCAGGTGTTCGTGGCGCCGCCGGACCACCCCCTGCTGGACGAGGCGCGCGATAAGCCGCTTTCACCGCAGCGCCTTCGCGGCCTGCCCTTCATCCTGCGCGAAGGCGGCTCGGGCACGCGCGCCGCCCTGGAGCGGTACTGCGAGGCCAACCGTGTCGAACTCAAAGTGGTGATGGAGATGCCCAGCAACGAAACCATCAAGCAAGCGGTGATGGCGGGACTGGGCCTGAGCTTTCTGTCTCTGCACACGGTAGGTCTGGAACTGGACAACGATCTGCTGGCGGTGCTGCCCGTGGAACAGGCGCCGGTGGTGCGACAGTGGTATGTGGTGCAACCCGGGCGCAAGCCCTTGTCGCCGCCGGCGGAGGCCTTCAAACAATTCGTGCTCGAACATGGGCAGGGTTTGATTG
>JBEAWD010000236.1:0-3234 GCA_041160585.1 Pseudomonadota bacterium
AGCTGCAGGCGTTCGCAGCGTTCGCGCGTCAGGGTCAGGCAGATCAGGCCGCGCCCGTACTTGGCCATGAAGTTGATGGCCTGGGGTGTCACGTGGTCGGCCGCCAGCACCAGGTCGCCCTCGTTCTCGCGGTCCTCCTCGTCCACGAGGATCACCATGCGTCCGGCGGCCAACTCGGCCACCAGTTCGGGTATCGGGGATATCGGCATAAGCCGGTGATTGTAGGTGGCCCGCCGTCGCGAGGCGGTCTTGGCGGCCTGCCCATGAAGCGGCCATCAAACGGCCATCAAGCGGCCCAGAATCAGCGCGGTGCGGGGTAGGACGCCTGTCCTTGGGCCGTCAGCGCACGCAGGCGCAGGTCTGCACCCACTGTCTGGCAGTCGATGAACGCCAAGGGCACGTCCTGGTCGAGCGCTTCCAAGGGAGGGTCGAACACGGCGGCCAGTCCGCGGCCGCGGCCCAGCAGCCGCGGGGCCAGGTACACGAGCAGCTCGTCCACCACACCGGCGCGCAGCAGTGATCCATTGAGCTTTTCGCCGGCTTCCACGTGCAGTTCGTTGATGCCGCGTGCGGCCAGATCGCGCATCAGCGCAGCCAGATCCGTCTTGTCGGCCGCGCCCTCGCGGGCGCCCGCTTGGGCGGGTTCACCTGCGGCCACCGTGGGCAGCACCGCCACCTCCACGCCCGGCAACTGCTGCAAGGCCTGTCGCGTCGGATGCGCCTGGTCTTGTATGGCGGTGTACACCAGGGCCCGACCCGGCGCCTGAAGGATGCGTGCGTCGGGGCTGATGGCCAGGCGTGAATCCACCACCACGCGCAGCGGCTGAATGGGGCAGGGCGCCTCACGCACATCCAGGCGAGGGTTGTCGTCACGCACCGTACCGATGCCGGTGAGCAGCGCGCCGGCGCGGCGGCGCCAGTGGTGGCCATCGATGCGGGCCGCTGCGGTGGTGATCCATTGGCTGCGTCCGTTCAGCAGTGCGGTGGTTCCATCCAGCGAGGCCGCTACCTTCAGGCGTACCCAGGGCCGCCCACGTTCCATGCGCGACATGAAGCCGATGTTCATCGCGCGAGCCTGCTTGGCCCATTCGCCCTCATGCACCTGCACTTCCACGCCTGCCCCTCGCAAGGCCTGTACGCCTCGGCCACTGACCAGTGGGTTGGGGTCCAGGCAGGCCACTTCCACGCGCGCCACGCCGGATTGAATCAAGGCCCCACTGCACGGGGGCGTGCGCCCGTGATGGCTGCACGGCTCCAGGCTCACCCAGGCCGTGGCGCCGCGCAGGTCCAGGCCACTTTGTGCGGCCTGCACCAATGCGTGGGCCTCGGCGTGAAGGCCGCCCGCTGCATGGGTGTGGCCTTCAACCCTCTGCCCCGAGCGCGTCACGATGACGCAACCCACGCGTGGGTTGGGGTCGCTCAGCCCGATGGCCTGTTCGGCCAATTCCAGGCAGCGCCGTGCCTCGGGGCTCATGGCTGAGTGCAGCCACGCGTAGGCCCAACGGGCCCAGGCGACGCGGTCGTGTGCATCATCGAATTCTAGGGGCCGAACCCCACGCAGCCAGGTCGTCGCGGCGAAGCTTCAGTACACCCGCGGGCTTGGCGCCCAATAGCTGCGCAGGCTCAGCGACCGGGCTGTTCCCCAGGGGTCGTGCCAGCTCGCTGTCCACACCACATGGGCCCCGCGCAAGGGATCGTTCGATGCCGGTTGTGCGTACCGGGTCTCCTGCAGCAGCAAGGTGGTGCCATCGGGCAGGGTGAGTGTCCTTGCGCCCAGGGGTGCCGAAGTTGGCTTCCCGATGTCGGCCAGCGAGCCCTGCTCCGATGCGTTTTCCAACGCCAGTGCCGCCGCGCGCGTCTGAGCTGCTGCCCGCTCGGTCTGCATCAGCCACACCGTCCACCTAAGCAGTGCGGCGGCCCCGGTGCTCCAGACCAAGGCGGCCACCAGGATCGCCACCAAGGCCGCTCCGCGCTGTGAGGCGCGGGCCGTTGGTGGGCGCATGGCCATCAGAGTCGGTCGTCCCACCAGGAGCCCACCACCATGCGCCACACGGCCTGGCTGTCCTTGCGCAGGACAAGCTGTTCACGCCAGGTGTGGGCCACGCCGCCAGGCCCGAATCCATGGGCCAGCACGACGAGCCTCATGAGCCCGCTGTTCGCCACGGCCCCGCCCTCGGCCTGAAATATCCACTCCAGTCGCCCCGCAACCGCCGAGCCGGGTGTCTGGCCCGGCGGCGATGGGGCGGCCGCACCGTCGCCACCGGCCATGCCCGTTCCACAACGGCACGACCACGGGCGGGGTGGCGATGAGAGGTCGGTGGCCTCATGCACCTCGCAGCTCAGCCATGCGCCCTGCCGCTCGGCCAGTTCGGCCAGTGCGGCGAAGGGCAACACGCCTGGGCCGGAGGGGGCGACCCTGCAGTGCGCGTCCAGTGAGCGCGGGTCCTCCAGGCGCGCCAAGGCCCACATGAGCCCGCCTTGCCCCAAGGCTTGCGCCTGCACGCGTGCCCACTGGGCGGCCGATTGCCGCGCGTGCTCGATGACCAGCCGGTGTGCCGCCAAGGTGGACACCGACACCATCAGCAGCACCGCCACACACAGAAACTGTGCGATCACGGTGTGCTTCCAGGGGCGGCCATGCGATTGGCATCGGCCTCACACGACAGCAGCCCGAGGTTTCGCGGCCTGATGCTCAGGGCCCAGGTGGCTGCCGCTGTGTCCGATGCCGCGGCCGGTGTCGAGGAGAAGGTCGGACCGGCCTGCAGTTGCAGGCGGATCCACGGGCTGCAGTCACCGGATTGGCCCTGGGTCACCTGCCACCCCCGTACGGCCAGCACCCTCGGGTCGTTCAAGGCCTGATGGGCAGTGGCCCCCAGGCTGCGGTGCGCGATCACACCCTCCTGAACCCGCAGGCCCGATGTGCGTGTGCGGTCTGGTGATCCGCAGCGGTCGCATAGGTATTGGATGGAGGGCGTGCGGCCGTGGTCCAGCAGCAGTTGATCGTGCGCAGCGCTCGGCCCCGCGAGGTCGCGTTGGCCCGCCACCCTCAGTTCCGAGCGCAGCACCTGCATCACGGCATGCCGGTCCTGTTCCTGCGCATGGCGCGCGATCAGACCGTGGAGCAGCTGCCCCTGGTGCGACAGCAGCCACACGGCCGCGGCAGTGACCATGATCCCCAATGCGCTGGCCAGGGTCCATTCCAGCAGCGCGGCTCCCCCTTGGGCCTTGGCCCCA
>JBEAWD010000242.1:0-3325 GCA_041160585.1 Pseudomonadota bacterium
GGCTTCACTTCGCCGTCGCACCGGCTCCGGCACCGGCTCCGGCCCCGCGGCCCGCACCGGCTCCGGCCGCCAAGCCGCCCGCCCCGGCCCCGGCCGCGCCCGTGAGCGAGAAGGTCACCTACGCCTCTGACGCCTTCTTCGACTTCGACAAGGCAGTCGTCAAGAAGGAAGCCAAGGCCAAGCTGGACGACCTGGTGAGCAAGACCGGCGCCATCGCGCTGGAAGTGATCATCGCGGTCGGCCACACCGACTCGGTGGGCGCCGATGCCTACAACCAGAAGCTGTCGGTTCGCCGCGCTGAAGCCATCAAGGCCTACTTGGTGAGCAAGGGCATCGAGAAGAACCGCATCTACACCGAAGGCAAGGGCGAGAAGCAGCCCGTGGCCGACAACAAGACTTCTGAAGGCCGCGCGAAGAACCGTCGCGTGGAAATCGAAGTGGTCGGTACGCGCAGGCGCTGATGGGATGAGGCCTCGCGCCTCTTCCCTCCCAGATGAAAGCCTCGGCAGAGATGCCGGGGCTTTTTTCATTGGGCCTCGCAAACGCCCGAGTGATCGCCCCCAGGGAGGCACCCTCTTTCAGCCGATGGGACAATGGCATGATGCTCAACGCCGACCCCCAAGAACTCGCCAAATTCAGTGACTTGGCCCACCGTTGGTGGGACCCGGAAAGCGAATTCCGCCCACTGCATCAGATCAATCCGCTGCGGCTGGAGTGGATCGATGCCCTGGCCGGGGTGGCAGGCAAGCAGGTGCTGGACGTGGGTTGCGGTGGCGGCATCCTGGCCGAAGCCATGGCCCGCAAAGGTGCTGCGCACGTCACGGGCATTGACCTCGCCTTGAAGCCTCTGCGCGTGGCGCAACTTCATGCGATGGAAGCCGGCGTCCAGAACGTCCAGTACCGCGAAGTGGCCGCCGAAGCCCTGGCCGCTGAGCAGCCTGGTGCCTTCGACGTGGTCACCTGCATGGAGATGCTGGAGCACGTGCCCGACCCCGCGTCCGTGGTGCAGGCCTGCACGCAATTGGCCAAGCCTGGCGGCTGGGTGTTCTTCTCCACGCTCAACCGCAATCCCAAGAGCTTCCTGTTCGCCATCGTGGGCGCGGAATACGTGCTCAAGCTGCTGCCCAAGGGCACGCATGAATACGCCAAGTTCATCCGCCCCAGCGAACTCACCCGCTGGGCGCGTGACGCAGGCCTCGCCCCGCAAGGCATGAAGGGCATGGAATACAACCCGCTGACCAAGCGCTATTGGCTTTCAGCTGACACCAGCGTGAACTACCTGGTGGCGTGCCGAAAGCCGGGGTGAGTCCCTGACTCAATGCAGCACCGGCCTGTACAGGACACCAAACTGTTCGGCCAGGCTCTCCAGTCGCTGGTCATAGGTCCACAGCAGGGCCCCTGGCGTCAACAGGGTCGAGGTCAGCAGCAAGATGTCCACCCAACCGCAGCCCTTGCCGTACAGCCTCTCGCGCTCGATGAACGCGATCGCTTCGTCTGCGGTGGCCTGCTTTACGTGCTGCAGCAGGCGCATGTCAGTCAGGGTCTGAAGCCGCTGCGGTAGTGTGACGCAGGCCAGTTCGCCGATGACGAAAGGGTGCGTGGCCAGCGCATCCAATTCAATCAGGGTTCTCAGCCCCGCGTTGGACTTGCGAAAGTGATCCACCCAAATCGATGTGTCCGCCAACACGAGCTTCATCGGCGCGCCACTCCGCGCCGCCGCGGGATGTCCGGCATCGTGGGCGCCTTGCCGCCGAGCGCGATCAAACGTCTGCCCGTTTGAACCCGCACGAATGTCTTGATGGCTTCGCGGAACAGGTCTGCCTTGTCCATGTCCGGGTCGGCCACCGATAAAGCACGCTCGTAAAGGTCGTCGTCAATCGTCACCGTGGTTCTCATATCGTCTCCGACTGGTCTCCGAAGTGTCATCAAAAATGATGTCATATTGCACCAAAATTGATCTGTCATCAAGCATTCCTTCATTCGACTCAGCTCGCCCAACAAGACGCGCTCATCTCGCAGCAGTGTGAGCCGGTCATTGCCGCATCGCCATCCCCTTGATGGACCACACCTCAGTGGGACAATCCCGACATGCCCCCCGCGCTGCCCAAGCCCCCCATCCGCGCCGTCCTCTTCGACCTCGACGGCACCCTCATCGACAGCGCGCCCGACCTGGCCGGCACCGCCAACGACATGCGCGCCGCGCGCGGCTTGCCGCCGATGCCGTTTGCAGAGTTGCGCCGCATGGTGGGTGCCGGAGCACGCGGCATGATGGGTGTAGCGTTTGAGGTGCTTCCCGGCCACGAACAATTCGAAGCCCTGCGCGATGAATTCTTCGAGCGCTACCAGCAGCGCCTGTTGCAGGAAACGCGCGTGTTCGACCATGTGCCCCCACTGCTGCAGCAGCTGCGCACTCGCGGCCTGCCCTGGGGCATCGTCACCAACAAGAACTCGCGTTTCGGCAAGCCCGTCATCGAGGGCCTGCAACTGCACCTGCATTCCGCGGTGAATGTGTACGGCGACACCACGCCACACGCCAAGCCACACCCTCAGCCCTTGCTGGAAGCCGCACGCATGCTGGGTACCGACCCCACCCACTGCCTGTACGTGGGCGACGACCTGCGTGACATCCAAGCCGGCCGCGCGGCCGGCATGCGCACTCTGGCCGCTGCGTGGGGCTACTTGGGGGCGGCGGCGCCCATCGAAGAGTGGGGGGCAGATGCCATCGTGCATGGTGCGGCCGATGTGTGGGCCTGGGTGCAGGCGCGTGCCATGCAGCCCGACTGAGCGAAGTCCATCGTGCGCCAAGCTTCGGGGGCGTAGAATCGCGAACACGGGGCTGCACCGGTTTCGACGTGGGTTCGGACACGCAGCAGGGCATGTCGAGGTTCTGTCACCTCGTAAAACCGCAGAAAACAAAGTAACTGCAAACGACGAACGTTTCGCACTCGCCGCTTAAACACCGGTGAGCCTTGCAACGGTTGGCCTATGGGCCGGGCCAGGGTGGCGCAAGCTGTCCTGGTTGCAAGGGAATTCACATAGGCTGGCTGCCACCGGTGCACCTTCGGGGGCGGCGAGATTCAAGGGTGCTGGCGTCTTGAGCAGCGTGCCGCTGCGCGGCTCAAGGAGCGAGACTCAAATCAGACGGCTACACATGTAGAACTGCGCGGGAATGGCTTACGGACGGGGGTTCAATTCCCCCCAGCTCCACCAATCGCTTCGATAAAGGCCTCCAAGGAACACTTCCTGGAGGCTTTTTTTCTTCGAAAGACACGGACGCATACAGCAACGAGGTCTCGGGAAGGCCATCTACTGAAAGAGCTGGACA
>JBEAWD010000244.1:0-27086 GCA_041160585.1 Pseudomonadota bacterium
CAGAGCCTCGCGGATGAAGATCTCCCGGGCCAGCGCAGCGTCCAGCTTGGAGAAGCTCACGCGTCGATTGGCATACACCAGCAAGCCGTAAAGGGTGGCCCGCTCAAGCGCCACCACCTCGCCCGCCTTTCGCTCCCAGTGCGGCTCCAGCAGCTGCTTCTTCAACAGGTGCCCGCCCACTTGCACGACCCACTGCGGCTCGATGGCGGCGATGCCTCGGCCGAACAGCCGGGTGGTCTCCACCAGTTCAGCCACCATGATCCAACGGCCCGGCTTGCGGCTGAGGTGGGCACCGGGGTGCCGCCAGAACTTGATGCCGCGCGCGCCCAGGTAGTGATCATCGTCATCGGCCTTCAGACCGATATTGCCCAAAAGCCCCGACAACAGCGACAGATGGAGCTGCTCGTATGTGGCCGGTGCGGTGTTCAGCCGCCAGCCATGCTCGGCCACCACCGTATGCAGTTGCGAATGCACATCGCGCCATTCGCGGACCCGCCGCGGGTTGATGAACTGATCGCGCAGACGTGCCTCCTGCTGCCGGTGCGACAGCTTGTGGGTGGCCTGCACCGCACCATGCCCACGGCCCTCCTCGATCCACTGCCACAGCCTGAGCGTGCCGATGAACTCTGAGCGCTCATCATCGAAGGGCTTGTGTTTGGCATCGGCCGCTGCCTGGGCCTCCAAGGGCCGGTCACGCACGTCCTGGCAGCTCATGGCGCTGGCGATCACCAGCATCTCGCTCAAGCAGGCCTGCTGCTGCGCACTGAGGATCATGCGGCCGATCCTCGGGTCCAGCGGAAGGCGTGCCAAGGACCTTCCCAACTCGGTCAGGGCGTTGTCTTCGTCCACGGCGCCCAGCTCAGACAAGAGCGCATAGCCATCGGCCACCGCCTTGCGCGGTGGGGCTTCCAGGAAGGGGAAGTCCTCCACCTCACCCAGCCCCAGGCTCTTCATCCGCA
The DNA here is from genome assembly GCA_041160585.1 of Pseudomonadota bacterium. Lineage (GTDB taxonomy): Bacteria > Pseudomonadota > Gammaproteobacteria > Burkholderiales > Burkholderiaceae_C > RFTU01. Next base: position 960 of record JBEAWD010000244.1, read on the forward strand.
GGATCACACTGGCCAGTGAGCTGCGCAGGATCTCGGGATCCGTGAAAGCCGGTCGCGCTGCAAATCCTGCTTCGTCATACAGCCGTATGCACACGCCCGCAGCCACCCGCCCGCATCGCCCAGCTCGCTGATTGGCAGCCGCCTGGCTGATGGCCTCCACCTGCAACTGCTCCACCTTGTTCCGGTAGCTGTAGCGCTTGACGCGCGCGGTGCCGGCATCGATCACGTAGCGGATGCCTGGGACGGTCAAGGATGTCTCCGCCACGTTCGTGGACAAGACGATGCGCCGCCCGTTGCTGGCGGAAAACACGCGGTCCTGCTCGGCTTGGCTCAGGCGTGCGAACAGCGGCAGGATGTCGGCGCTGCGCAGCACCGGGTGGTGCGCCAGGTGCTTGCGAAGGTGGTCCGCGGCTTCGCGTATCTCGCGTTCTCCTGGCAGGAACACGAGGATGTCGCCGCCTTGCGCACCACCGCGCCAGAGCTCATCCACCGCCTCGGCAATGGCGTCCTGAAGATCTCGATCCTTGGACTCTTCAAACGGCCGCCAGCGCACCTCCACTGGGTAGGTGCGCCCACTGACCATGAACACCGGAGCCGGCCCTGCCGCCCCCGCAAAATGCTGTGCGAAGCGCTCAGCGTCGATGGTGGCGGAGGTGACGATCACCTTGAGGTCGGGCCGCTTGGGCAAGATCTGGCGCAAGTGCCCGAGCAGGAAATCAATGTTGAGGCTGCGCTCATGGGCCTCGTCCACGATGATCGTGTCGTAGGCACGCAGAAGCGGGTCGCCCTGCGCCTCGGCCAAGAGGATGCCATCGGTCATCAGCTTGACGCGCGCACCGGGCTGCAACCGGTCCTGGAAACGTACCTTGTAGCCCACCACCTCGCCCAAGGGGCTGCGCATTTCTTCGGCAATGCGTTTGGCCACGCTGGAGGCCGCAATGCGTCGAGGCTGGGTGTGGCCGATCAGGCGAGGACGCTGTCCCGGCGCGCGCGGTGCGCCTTGCCCAATGGCCAGAGCCATCTTGGGCAACTGCGTGGTCTTTCCCGAGCCGGTCTCGCCGCACACGATCAGAACCTGATGGGCCTGTAGGGCCTGCATGATCTCCTGCCGCCTTTGGCTGACGGGCAGGGAATCGGGGAACTCAAGGTGCAGCGACGGTGCGCGGTGGTCTTCGATGCTCATGGGCAGGCGCGGGATTATCCGGCCTGCTGCGGCACAATCACGGCGCACTCCTGACCGCCCATGAATCTCGTCTTTCCCCACACCTTCGTGCCGTGGTTCCGCTCGGTGGCGCCGTATATCCACGCCTACCGCGGGGAAACCTTCGTGGTCGCAGTGGCCGGTGAGATGATCGCCGCGGGCAAGCTCAATCCCTTCGTGCAGGACCTGGCCATCCTGCACGCCATGGGCATCAACATCGTGTTGGTCCATGGCTTCCGGCCCCAGGTGAGCGAGCAGCTGCACGCCAAGGGACACCCGGAGCGGTTCAGCAACGGCCTGCGCATCACGGACGCCACCGCGCTGGACGCCGCGCAGGAAGCCGCGGGGCAGCTTCGCTTCGAAATCGAGGCCGCCTTCTCCCAAGGGCTGCCCAACACACCCATGGCCAATGCCACGGTGCGCGTTATCTCGGGCAACTTCCTGACCGCCCAACCGGTCGGCGTGGTCGACGGCGTGGATTTCATGCACAGCGGTGTGGTGCGCAAGGTCGACGCGCCGGCCATTCGGCGTGCCATCGACACCGGCACCATCGTGCTCTTGTCTCCCTTTGGTTTTTCACCGACAGGTGAGGCCTTCAATCTGACGATGGAAAACGTGGCCACGGCCACGGCGATCGCCTTGCAGGCCGACAAGCTGATATTTATGACCGAAGTTCCGGGTATCCGAGAAGTATTCGATGACCCCGACAGCGCAATTGACACGGAGCTGACCCTGGCCGATGCCAGACGAATACTGTCCAAACTGCCAACGCCCACGCATCCAACCGACACGGCTTTCTATCTTCAGCACTGCGTCAAGGCCTGTGAAGCCGGCGTCGAACGGTCACACATCCTGCCTTACTCTGTCGACGGCGCCCTGCTGATGGAGGTGTATACGCACGATGGCATCGGCACCATGGTGGTGGACGAGAAACTCGAAAGCCTCCGCGAAGCTCTGGCCGATGATGTCGGCGGGATTCTCAAGCTGATTGAACCGTTTGAGCGCGACGGCACCTTGGTGCGCCGCGAACGGCATGAAATCGAACGCGATTTGGCCAATTACACGGTGATCGAACACGACGGTGTGATATTCGGCTGCGCTGCCCTGTACCCCTATCCCGAATCGCAAACCGCCGAAATGGCCGCACTGACCGTAAGCCCCGAGGTTCAGGGCCAGGGCGACGGAGACCGCCTGCTCAAGCGCATCGAACAGCGCGCGCGGTCGATGGGGCTGTCCAGCCTGTTCGTCCTCACCACACGCACCATGCACTGGTTCATCAAGCGTGGCTTCCGGCAGGTGGACCCCGACTGGCTGCCCGAAGCCCGCAAGCGCAAGTACAACTGGGACCGCCGCTCGGTGGTCCTCGTCAAGAAACTCAATACCTGAACAACCAAGGAGCCCACATGCCACGCATGATCCAATGCACCCACCTCAAGAAGGAAGCCGAGGGTTTGGACTTCGCCCCCTACCCAGGGGACCTGGGCAAGCGGATTTACGAAAACATCAGCAAGGAGGCCTTTGAGCAATGGAAGCGCCATCAGACCATGCTGGTCAATGAAAACCGCCTGAATCTGGCCGATCTTCGGGCCAGGCAGTATCTTGCCCGTCAAATGGAACAGTATTTCTTCGGAAATGGTGGAGATCAACCGGCGGGATACGTACCCCCCTCGGCATGATCCAATCGGGGGTAATTGATCCTTATCAAGCATTCCATCGGGGGCCCGCCTCGGATACCCGCCAAATAGAACAGAATATTGAGGCCAATTGATTCTTCCTTGATACTCGATATATACTCACCGGTGTAAATCGATTTTTTAGGAGAAACTCATGAGCACCTTGCAATCCCTTCTGGCGCAAAAAGCCGACCTCGAGCGCAAGATCCAGGAAACCCAGCGCCAGGAACGCCAGGCAGCCGTCGACAAGGTCCGCGCCCTGATGGCCGAATTCGGCCTGTCGGTGGAAGACCTGGGCGGCAAGTCATCGGGCTCCGGTCGCAAGAAGTCAGCCGGTGACGGTACCCGCAAGGCGGCCGTCAAGTACCGCGATGCGGCGGGCAACACCTGGTCGGGCCGTGGTCTGCAGCCACGCTGGCTCAAGGAAGCCATCGCCTCGGGCAAATCGCTTGGCGATTTCGCCGTCTGACCGTCAGCAAGCCCAGTGGCCACGCGGCCCCTATCGGGGCCGCTGCCATTTTCGCGGCCACACCTCCCCACCCCGCTAGACTGGCGGGATGATCCCCAGCGGCTTCATCCAAGACCTTCTGACCCGTGTCGACGTGGTCGACGTGGTCGGCCGGCACGTGGAGCTGAAGAAGGCCGGCATTAACCACAAGGGCTTGTGCCCCTTCCACGGCGAGAAAACGCCCAGCTTCATCGTCAGCCCCTCGCGCCAGACCTACCACTGCTTTGGCTGCGGTGTGCACGGGGACGCCGTTCGCTTTCTCACCGAATTCGTGGGCTTGGGCTTCGTGGAGGCGGTGCAGGAACTCGCCCAACAGGTGGGCATGACCGTTCCGGACGACGACCGGACGCAAGAAGAGCGCCAAGCGCAGGCGCAGCGGCGCCAAGAGGCAACCACCCTGACCGACCTCATGGCCAGGGCCGCGGCGCACTACCGGCAGCAACTCAAGGCCAGCGAGGTGGCCGTGGCCTACCTCAAGCGGCGGGGCCTGACCGGTGAAGTGGCCAAGCAATTTGGCATCGGCTACGCCGCCGACAGTTGGCACGGCTTGGCCAGTGCGTTTCCCTCCTATGACGACCCCAAGCTGGAAGAAGCCGGCCTGGTGATCGGGCAGGACGTGGGCACGCCCAAGGAGAAGCGCTACGACCGATTCCGCCACCGCATCATGTTCCCCATCCGCTCGGTCAAGGGCGAGGTGATCGGTTTCGGCGGACGGGTGCTGGACGGCGGCGAGCCGAAGTACCTGAATTCCCCCGAGACACCCGTGTTCATCAAGGGCCGGGAACTCTATGGGCTGTACGAAGCGCGCACCGCCATCCGCAAGGCCGGCTATGCCTTGGTGGTGGAGGGCTATATGGACGTGGTGGCGCTGGCCCAGTGGGGCCTGGGACATGCGGTGGCCACCCTGGGCACGGCGTGCACCGAAGACCATGTCCGCAAGCTGATGCGCTTCACTGACAGCATCGTGTTCAGCTTCGATGGCGACGCCGCCGGCCGCAAGGCTGCCGCGCGGGCACTCGAGGCTTGTCTGCCCCACGCCAGCGATACGCGCAGCATCCGCTTTCTGTTCCTGCCCCCCGAGCACGACCCCGACAGCTTCGTCCGGGAACACGGCGCGCCGGCCTTTGAAGAGGCAGTGAGTCGCGCCGTGCCCCTGTCGCGGCAGATGCTCAACCTCGCGCAACAAGGCTGCGAGATGGACACGCCCGAGGGTCGGGCCCGCTTTGCCAACCAGGCATTCCCCTTGTGGAGCGCCTTGCCCGAGGGCGCCCTGCAGCGGCAGATGCTTCAGGCCTTCGCACAAGAAGCGTCGCTGCCGGTGCAAGAGTTGTCGGCCCTGTGGGCGGCCATGGCGCGCGCCCGAGGACAGGGCTTCGGCGGCGGATCCCGCCCGGGCCCAGCCGGTTTGGCCGGGCCACTCGGCCCCAGCGGCCAGCGCGCTCCGGACGGCCGCACTCCGGACGGCCGCGCATACGGTGGCTCAGGCGGCTCAGGCGGCTACGCCATCAGCACCGATGGTTCCTACGGCGCCGACCCGGCCCATCCCGGTGGGATCCCGATGGGGGTCCCAGGTGCGTCCCATGGTGGAGTCGGCCGAGCCGGCATGTCCCATGACCGCCACGGCGCCAGTCCTGGTTTTGGCCCGAAGCGCCGTCTGTCCTGGGCTGAGCGTCAGGCACTCGCCGATCCGATGCGCCGAGGCGCTGCACCGCCGGCGCTGCGTCGCACGCCGCGCAGCCCTGCCGATTGGGTGACGCAGCTGCTGCTCAAACAGGCCCAGTGGTGGAGCCGGCTGAGCGCCGACGACCTGGATCTGTTGCATCACCTACCGGCATCTCACACCACCCTCTTGCGCTGGCTGGAGCGAGACATCGAGGAGCACGGCCCGCGACCCTGGGCCGCTATCCAACTGGCCATGCAGGATGCGCCTGACCTCGGACGCGCCTGGCGACAGCTTCAGCATCAGGAAACCGACGAGTCGGAGTCCCATTGGGAAAGCCTGCGCCATGCGCTCGACCAGTTGCATCTGGACAGACTGCAGCTGCAGCAAACCGAACTGGCCGCGCGCGCCAGCCAAGACCCATCGGCCCTGGCCGAGTACCAACGGGTCTTCGAGCGCTGGAAGCACCTCAAGCAAGCCCTGGCGGCTGCCTCAGCCGATGGCGGCGGCTGAGGAGATCGAGGTATAATCCAAACCATGTTGCTGCCCCGCCTCAACAGGCGCTGAGTGGCGCACCAGGGGCGAGCCTCTTGCCCCTCACGCGGTACCTGTCTTGGAAGCCCCCTCACCGGTCAAATCACCGGCCCCGTCATCGGCACGAGCCCAGGTTCATCGCGCACGTCCAGACAGCGACAAACGTCCGTTCTTCGCTTCTTCTCATCCAGCCCAATCGAACACCCCATGACCGCCAAGAAAGCCGCCAAGTCTGCTGCCAAAGCCGCCGTGAAGTCTGCTGCCAAACCTGCTGTCAAACCCGCCGGTAAAGCCGCCTCCAAACCCGTTGCGAAGGGCGCGGCCCATCCCAGCGAAGCGCAGAAGACCCAGTCGACTAAGCCCGTCGCCCAGGCCAAGCCCGCCAAACCGGTCAAACCAGTCAAACCCGTCAAGGCGGCTGCGGCCAAGACGCCAACCAAACCCCCGGTCAAGGCGGCCGCCTCCAAGCCCACACCCGCCAAGGCGTCGACTGCAAAGGGATCCGCCGCAAAACCAGCCCCATCCAAGGCAACACCCACGAAGGCGGCCAAGCCTGCCCCCGCCAAGGTGGCACCCGTGAAGGCATCCACCAAGCCCGCCAAGCCCACCAAGGGGGCCGAAAAGCCCACGGCCAAGGGGCCGGCTGGCAAGGCCAAGGCCGGTGCTGAGGTGATCGAAGAAGACTTCTCCGACATCGAAGCCGATATCGAAGGTGATGCCGAGCCTGAGGTGTCTGCTGAGGCCGACATCGAGGAACGTGCCAAGGCCAAGCCCCTGCGCATGAAGGTCAGCCGCGCCAAGGAACGCGCACTGATGCGTGAGTTCGGCCTGGATGAGACGGCCCTGACCGAAGAGGAAGTCAACAAGCGCCGCTTGGAGCTCAAGGCCCTCATCAAGATGGGCAAGAAGGACGGCTATCTCACCCACCAGCAGATCAGCGACCACCTGCCCGAAAAGCTTGTCGAGAATGAAATTCTTGAGGCCATCGTGTCCATGCTCAACGACATGGGTATCGCGGTGTACGAGCAGGCGCCCGACGCCGCGCTGGTGCTGATCGAGGGTGGCAACGCCGCAACCGCCACGGAAGAAGAGGCCGAGGAGGCCGCCGAAGCGGCCCTGTCCACCGTCGACTCCGAGTTCGGTCGCACGACCGACCCGGTGCGGATGTACATGCGGGAAATGGGCACGGTCGAGTTGCTCACCCGCGAAGGTGAAATCGAGATCGCCAAGCGGATCGAAGGCGGCCTGCAAGCCATGATGGTGGCCATCTCGGCTTCACCCACGACGATCGCCGAGATCCTGGCCATGGCCGACAAGATCGCCGCCGGCGAGGTGCAGATCTCCGAGGTGGTCGACGGCTTCGTGGCCGAAGACGAAGCCGACGACTACGTGGCCGAAGAAGACTTCGACGAGTTCGATGAAGAGGAAGACGACGACGGTGCAGGCGGCTCCAAGGCGCTCACCAAGAAATTGGAGGAGCTGAAGAACGCAGCGCTGCTCAAGTTCGCCGAGTTGCGCCTTCAGTTCGACAAGATGCGCAAGGCCTACGAAAAGGACGGGTACAAGTCGCCGGCCTACAACAAGTCTCAGGCCGGTGTGAGCGACGTGATCATGAGCATCCGCTTCACGGTCAAGACCATCGAGCGCTTGTGCGACATCCTGCGCCAACAGGTCGACGATGTGCGCCGCTACGAGCGGGAACTGCGCAAGATCGCCGTCGAGAAGTGCGGGATGCCTCAGGACCACTTCATCAAGACCTTCCCGCCCAACATCCTCAACCTCAAGTGGGCGGAAAAGGAAGCCGCCGCCGGCAAGCCCTACTCGGCCGTATTGAGCCGCAACCTGCCCGCCGTTCAGGAACTGCAGCAAAAGCTGATCGACCTGCAGTCGCGTGCCGTGGTGCCGCTGGATGACCTCAAGGACATCAACAAGCAGATGAACGCGGGGGAGCGCGCCAGCCGGGAGGCCAAGAAGGAGATGATCGAGGCCAACCTGCGCCTGGTGATCTCGATTGCCAAGAAGTACACCAACCGCGGTCTGCAGTTCCTGGATCTCATCCAGGAAGGCAACATCGGCCTGATGAAGGCGGTGGACAAGTTCGAATACCGGCGTGGCTACAAGTTCTCCACCTATGCCACCTGGTGGATCCGCCAGGCCATCACCCGCTCCATCGCCGATCAGGCCCGCACCATCCGCATCCCGGTGCACATGATCGAAACCATCAACAAGATGAACCGGCTGTCCCGCCAGCACTTGCAGGAGTTCGGCTTCGAGCCCGACGCCCCGACCCTGGCCGAGAAGATGGAAATGCCCGAGGACAAGGTGCGCAAGATCATGAAGATCGCCAAGGAGCCGATCTCCATGGAAACGCCCATTGGCGACGACGATGACTCCCACCTGGGCGACTTCATCGAGGACACCAACAACGTGGCCCCGATGGACGCAGCCATGCAGGCCGGCCTGCGCGATGTGGTCAAGGACATCCTGGACGGCCTGACCCCGCGCGAAGCCAAGGTGCTGCGCATGCGCTTCGGCATCGAAATGCAAAGCGACCACACGCTGGAAGAGGTCGGCAAGCAGTTCGACGTCACGCGTGAGCGCATTCGCCAGATCGAAGCCAAGGCCATCCGCAAGCTCAAGCACCCCAGCCGAAGCGACAAGCTGCGCACCTACCTCGATAACCTCTGAGCACAGTCGGGTGCGGTGCTGTGCCCGACAATGCACGGCAATGACCTTCCAAACCGAACCCGCCTACCGCCACGGCAGTGACTCGCGCACTGCCGTGTTGCTGGTCAACCTGGGCACGCCGGATGCGCCCACGGCGGCAGCCCTGCGTCGCTACCTGGCCGAGTTCCTCAGCGATCCCCGGGTGGTGGAGATCCCGCCGATCGTGTGGAAACCTCTGCTGCACGGCATCATCCTGAGGGTGCGTCCCGCGAAATCGGCCGCCAAGTACGCAAGCATCTGGACACCGCAAGGATCCCCGCTGGCCCACTGGACACATCAGCAGGCCAGCCTCTTGGACACCGCGCTGCGTGCTCGGGGCCTGGATGTGACCGTGCGCCCGGCCATGCGCTACGGCAATCCGTCTGTCGCTTCGGTCTTGGATGAGCTCAAGTCCCAGGGTGTCCAGCGCGTCTTGGTACTGCCGCTTTACCCGCAATACGCCGCGGCCACCACGGCCAGTGCGCAGGACGCGGTGATGGCCTGGGCCGGCCGGCAGCGCCGCATGCCGGAATGGCGCTTCGTCAACCACTACCATGACCACGCCGGCTACATCCAGGCGCTGGCGCAAAAGGTGCGGACGCATTGGGCTGCGCACGGCCGCAGCCCCAAGCTGCTGCTGAGCTTCCATGGGGTGCCCGAGCGATCGCTGCACCTGGGCGACCCCTACCACTGCGAGTGCTACAAGACCGCCCGGCTCCTGCGCCAGGCCCTGGGACTGAGCGATTCCGAGGTGGTGGTCACGTTCCAAAGCCGCTTTGGCAAGGCCAAATGGCTGGAGCCCTACACCGAGCCGACCCTCATCGCCATGGCCCGCGAGGGCACAGAGCGGGTCGATGTCATGTGTCCGGGCTTCACCTCCGATTGCCTGGAAACGCTGGAAGAGATTTCGCAAGAAGCACGCGAAGCCTTCCTGGATGCTGGCGGCAAGACCTTCCACTACATCCCCTGCCTGAACGACGAGCCCTTGTGGATCGATGCCTTGGCCTCGATCGCCGTTGCCCACCTGCAGGGCTGGCCCATCGAGGCCAACGCGGGCCAGACACATGAAGCCCAGCAAGCAAGTGCCACGCAGCGTGAACTCGCCCTGGCGCTGGGCGCCAAGGATTGATGGGCCGTTGATGGGCCGCGGCAAGGGGGCGCGCTTGGATGGCGCTGCTGCGGGTACCGACACCGCCGAGCGGGCTCGTTGTCGATTGGACAAGTGGCTATGGGCCGCTCGGTTCTTCAAGACGCGCGCCTTGGCCATGGAGGCGATCGATCGAAACCGCATCCTGGTGGGCGGGCACCCGGCCAAACCCTCACGCGAGGTGCACTTGGCCGACGAAATCGAAATCCGCGAACCCGGTGGCCTGTCCCGTGTGGTGACGGTTCGCGGGCTGAGCGATGTACGGGGGCCCGCACCCGTGGCGCAACAGCTCTATGCCGAAACCGAGGCCAGCCGGGCCGCACGAGAGGCCACCTTGAGCCTTCGCCGCATGGGGGTGGAACCTGCCCTGACGCACACGGCCGGTCGCCCGACCAAGCGCGACCGCCGGGACCTGGCCGACTGGGACCGCTGGAGTGCCAGCCTGGACGACACCAGCCGCACTTGAATCGGGGCGCCCTGCCCCCACATCGTTTGGATTCGGCTTGACGGAGCGGTCCTCTGCCGCCCCGGCCAGCCGACGAACACAGGCGCCAAGCGTCGATATCAGGACTGCACGAAGACCGGCTTTTGTCGACCAATCGTTTGAATTTGAGCGTTTTTGACCACCGTAAAACATGAATTCAACGCAAGACCCGAACCACTCCGCCCCTGCGAATGCCAGCACCGACGGGCAGACTGCTGAAACGGAAGTGCCCCAGGACGGCAACACCGTCTCCCCCGAACAGCAGCTGGCCGAGTTGCAGGCCCGTCACGCCGAAGTGTCCGATGCCTACCTGCGCGCCAAGGCCGAGGCGGAGAACATTCGCCGACGCTCGGAGGAGGAAGTCGGCAAGGCGCGCAAGTTTGCGATTGAATCCTTCGCCGAGAGCCTTCTGCCGGTGCGGGACAGCCTGGAGGCGGCCGTGGCCATTCCCGCGGCCACCACCGAGCAGGTGCTCGAGGGCGTACAAGCCACGCTGCGGCAGCTGGCTTCGGCCCTGGAGCGCCACAAGGTGCTGGAGATCAACCCGCCCAGCGGGACCAAGTTCGACCCGCACCACCACCAAGCCATCAGCATGGTGCCCGCCGAACAGGATGCCAACACCGTGGTGACTGTGCTGCAAAAGGGCTACCTCATCGCTGACCGCGTGCTGCGCCCTGCCCTGGTCACCGTGGCCGCGCCCAAATAGGCCATCGCGCCGGGCCTTGAAACCGCCTGGCCCGCCCCTACCTTCTCAACAGACACGAATCGCAGCCGCAGTCAGCGGCCCCCCGAATACAAAGAGCGCAAGGAACCATCATGGGAAAGATCATCGGCATTGACCTGGGCACGACCAACTCGTGCGTGGCAGTCATGGAAGGCAACACCACCCGCGTCATTGAAAACAGCGAGGGTGCCCGCACGACCCCGTCGATCATCGCCTATCAGGAGGATGGCGAAATCCTCGTGGGTGCATCCGCCAAACGGCAGGCGGTCACCAATCCCCGCAACACGCTGTACGCCGTCAAGCGCCTCATCGGTCGCAAGTTCACCGAGAAGGAGGTGCAGAAGGACATCAACCTGATGCCCTACAGCATCAGCGCGGCCGAGAACGGTGACGCGTGGGTGGAGGTGCGGGACAAGAAGCTCGCCCCGCCGCAGATCAGTGCCGAAGTGCTGCGCAAGATGAAGAAGACCGCTGAGGACTACCTCGGCGAGGAAGTGACCGAGGCCGTGATCACGGTGCCGGCCTACTTCAACGACAGCCAGCGTCAGGCCACCAAGGATGCGGGGCGCATCGCCGGCCTCGACGTGAAGCGCATCATCAATGAGCCCACGGCCGCCGCACTGGCCTTCGGCCTGGACAAGGGTGGCAAGGGCGATCGCAAGATCGCGGTGTACGACCTGGGTGGCGGCACCTTCGACGTCTCCATCATCGAAATCGCCGACGTGGATGGCGAGATGCAGTTCGAAGTGTTGTCCACCAACGGCGACACCTTCCTGGGTGGCGAGGACTTCGACCAGCGCGTCATCGACTACATCATTGCCGAGTTCAAGAAGGAGCAGGGTGTCGATCTGACCAAGGACGTGCTGGCCCTGCAGCGACTGAAGGAAGCCGCCGAGAAGGCCAAGATCGAGCTCTCGTCGTCGTCAGGCACCGATGTGAACCTGCCCTACATCACGGCAGACGCCACCGGCCCGAAGCACCTGAACATCAAGCTCACCCGTGCCAAGCTGGAGAGCCTGGTCGATGAGCTCATCGAGCGCACCATCGAGCCCTGCCGCACAGCCATCAAGGACGCCGGCGTGAAGGTGTCCGACATCGACGATGTGATCCTGGTCGGGGGCATGACCCGCATGCCCAAGGTGCAGGACAAGGTCAAGGAGTTCTTCGGCAAGGACCCGCGCAAGGACGTCAACCCCGACGAAGCCGTTGCTGTGGGTGCGGCCATCCAGGGTCAGGTGCTCTCGGGTGACCGCAAGGACGTGCTGCTGCTGGACGTCACCCCGCTGAGCCTGGGCATCGAAACCCTGGGTGGCGTGATGACCAAGATGATCAAGAAGAACACGACCATCCCGACCAAGTTCGCCCAGACCTTCTCTACCGCCGACGACAACCAACCCGCAGTGACCATCAAGGTCTACCAGGGTGAACGCGAGATGGCCACGGGCAACAAGTCGCTGGGCGAGTTCAACCTCGAGGGCATCCCGCCGGCCCCGCGCGGCACACCCCAGATCGAGGTCACCTTCGACATCGACGCCAACGGCATCCTGCACGTCAGCGCCAAGGACAAGGGTACCGGCAAGGAAAACAAGATCACCATCAAGGCCAATTCCGGCTTGTCCGAAGACGAGATCCAGAAGATGGTCAAGGACGCCGAACTCAATGCGGCCGAGGACAAGAAGAAGCTGGAGCTGGTCCAGGCGCGCAACAGCGGCGAAGCCATGGTGCATTCGGTGAAAAAGAGCCTCACCGAGCATGGCGACAAGCTGGAGGCCGGCGAAAAGGAGAAGATCGAGGCCGCCCTCAAGGACGCCGAGGAAGCCCTCAAGGGCGAGGACAAGGCCGCCATCGAGTCCAAGACCGAGGCCCTCATGACCGCCAGTCAGAAGCTCGGTGAGAAGGTGTACGCCGAGGCGCAGGCGGCCGCTGGGGCTGCAGGCGCAGCGGGTGCCGCAGAAGCTGCCGGCGCGGGTGGTGGCACTGCGGCCGGGGCAGCCGGTTCGGCTAGTGCAGCTCCAGGAGGCAAGCCCGCCGACGACAACGTCGTGGATGCCGAGTTCAAGGAAGTCAAGAAGTGATGCCCAGGGGTGCGGCGATGCCGTCACCCCTCGTGCCGCGTGCGGTGCGCTGCCCTTGGCAGCCGCCCACGCGGCTTTTGAGTTCATAGAGCCAGGAAGCCCTGATGGCCACCAAGCGCGATTACTACGAAGTCCTCGGCGTACCCAAGAACGCCAGCGACGAGGACATCAAGAAGGCCTATCGCAAGCTCGCGATGAAGTACCACCCCGACCGCAACCAGGGCGATGGGGCAGGCAAGGCGGAAGAGAAGTTCAAGGAGGCCAAAGAGGCCTACGAGATGATCTCCGACCCCAAGAAGCGGGCGGCCTATGACCAGTTCGGCCACGCCGGTGTCGACCCCAACATGGGTGGCGGCGGGCGCGGTGGGCCCGGCGCAGAAGGCTTTGGCGGCTTCGCCGAAGCCTTTGGCGACATCTTCGGCGACATCTTCGGCAATCAGGGCGGGGGGCGGCGCGGCGGCGGCCAGCAGGTGTACCGCGGGTCCGACCTGTCCTACGCCACGGAGATCACACTTGAAGAGGCAGCCGCAGGCAAGGACACGCAGATCCGGATCCCCAGCTGGGAGACCTGCGAGACCTGCAGCGGCAGCGGCGCCAAGCCAGGGACCAGCCCCAAGGCCTGCCCGGGCTGCAATGGCAGTGGGTCGGTACACCTTCGCCAGGGCTTCTTCAGCATTCAACAGACCTGCCCGCAATGCCGCGGCGCAGGCAAGATCATCCCGGACCCTTGCACCACCTGCAACGGCGCGGGCAAGCTCAAGAAGCAGAAGACGCTGGAGGTTCGGATTCCTGCCGGCATCGCCGAGGGCATGCGCATTCGCTCGGTCGGCAATGGTGAGCCCGGTGTCAACGGCGGCCCGCCGGGTGACCTCTACATCGAGATCCGGATCAAGGCGCACGACATCTTCGAGCGCGACGGCGACGATCTGCACTGCAGCGTGCCGGTGGCGATGACCACCGCCGCCCTGGGCGGAACGATCGAAGTGCCCACGCTGGGTGGAAAGGCCGAAATCGATCTGCCCGAAGGCACACAGCACGGCAAGACCTTCCGGCTGCGGGGCAAGGGGATCAAGGGCGTGAGATCAGCCTATCCGGGTGATCTGTACTGCCATGTGAACGTGGAAACGCCTGTGAAGCTCACGGACGCGCAGCGCAAGCTGCTGCGGGAGCTCGACGAATCGTTCCGCTCGGCCGGGGACAAGCACTCGCCCAATGCCAAGAGTTGGACGGACCGGGTGAAGGACCTGTTCAAGTAGGGCGTGCCGCTGGCGCTTGGCACACGGCCGGGCACGCGGTGAGAACACCGCCCCCCGGGTGGGTCAGTACTCCGCGCCTACGCTGCCCGGGGCCAAGTTGTCGAACTTGGTGTTGGCCTTGATGAAGGCCAGCTTCACGGTGCCGACCGGGCCATTTCGCTGCTTGGCGATGATCACCTCGGCCACGCCCGGCTCCTTGCTGTTTTCCTTGTTGTAGTAGTCGTCGCGGTAGATGAACATGATGACGTCGGCATCCTGCTCGATCGCGCCCGACTCACGAAGGTCACTCATCATCGGCCGCTTGTCGTTGCGCGTCTCGACGCTGCGGTTGAGCTGCGACAGCGCCACCACGGGGCATTGCAGCTCCTTGGCCAGTGCCTTCAGGCCACGGGAGATTTCACCCAGCTCGGTAGCCCGGTTCTCCTCGCTGCCGCCGCTACCGCTCATCAGCTGCAGGTAGTCCACCACAATCAAGCCCAGCTTGCCGCAGGTCCGTGCCTGGCGCCGCGCACGGGCGCGCAACTCGGCTGGGTTCAATGCGGGCGTCTCATCGATGAAGATGCTCGCCTTGGACAGCTTGTCCACGGCCTCGGTCAGGCGGCTCCACTCGTCGTTGTTCAGGGCGCCGGTGCGCAGATGCTGCTGGTCGATGCGGCCGATGGAGCCCACCATGCGCAAGGCCAGTTGCGACGCCCCCATTTCCATGGAGAACACCACCACCGGCAAGCCTTCGGAGACGGCCACGTGTTCGGCGATGTTGATGGCCAAGGCGGTCTTGCCCATACTCGGCCGCGCGGCCAACACCACCAGATCGCCCGGCTGCAAGCCCGCCGTCATCCGATCGAAGTCGTAGAAGCCGGTGCGCACACCCGTGACTTCCTCCGCTCCGTTCTCAGCCAGTTCATTCACGCGGTCCATGAGCTGCACCAGCAGGTGGGTCATTTCATGGAAGCCTTGGCGGGAACGCGAGCCCTCTTCACCAATCTTGAAGATGCGGCTTTCGGATTCGTCCAGGATGGTGGAGACCTGTCGGCCCTGGGGATTGAAGGCCTGCGTAGCGATTTCATCGCTGGCCTCGATCAATTTGCGCAGCACCGCGCGTTCGCGCACGATCTCTGCGTAGCGGCGCAGGTTGGCGGCACTGGGCACGCTTTGGGCCAGCGCATTGAGGTACGCGATGCCGCCGCACTCCTGGGCCTTGCCCAGGCTCTGCAACCGCTCATGCACCGTGATCACATCAGCCGGCTTGCTGGCCTGCATCAGGTCGCCCATGGCCTGGAAGATCACACGGTGCTCGTATCGGTAAAAGTCAGACGCGGTCACCAGGTCAGCAGCCTTGTCCCAGGTACTGTTGTCCAGCAGCAGCCCCCCCAACACACTTTGCTCGGCCTCATAGGAATGGGGCGGGATGCGCAGGCGGGCGACATCGGCATCACCCGCCGGCATCGAGCTGGGCGGCGGAAAACTGTCGAACTCGTTCGGCGTGGAATCCATGGCTGCATCATAGGTCGGGTGGCTGCCGCAACCTGTGGGGAAGTCTGGGGATAAGCGGTGGAGCAACGGTGGGTTGTTCATCTCCACCCCATTCCGACGCCGAGCCATGAAAAAAGGGCCGGCAGTGCCGACCCTCTTCTTGAACGCAACGGGCCTTTGCAGCCCAGGCGCTCGAACGGACGGAGATCAGTCCGACTCGCCGACCACGACGATGGTGATGTCGACCACCACGTCGGTGTGCGCCGCCACCGACACGGTGAACTCACCCACGGTCTTGAGCGGACCGTTGGGCATGCGCACCTGCGCCTTGGCGATGTCGAAGCCGGAGCCCTTGAGGGCTTCGGCGATGTCATGGTTGGTGACCGATCCGAACAGACGACCGTCCACACCCGCCTTTTGGCTGATGCTCACGCGCAGGCCGTTGAGCTTCTCGCCCACGGCTTGTGCCGCGGCCAGCTTCTCGGCAGCCAGCCGCTCGAGCTCGGCGCGCTTGGCTTCGAACTCGGCGATGGCCGCATCGGTGGCGCGGCGTGCGCGCTTGGTCGGGATCAGGAAATTGCGGGCGTAGCCGTCCTTGACACGGACCACGTCGCCGAGGTTGCCAAGGTTGGCCACCTTTTCAAGCAGGATGACTTGCATGGTGGGCTCCTATCAAACCTTGTGCTGGTCGCTGTACGGCAGCAGAGCCAGGAAGCGGGCACGCTTGATGGCCGTGGTGAGCTGACGCTGAAAGAACGCGCGCGTGCCGGTCAGGCGTGCGGGCGTGATCTTGCCGTTCTCGCCGACGAAATCGCGCAGGACGTCCACATCCTTGTAGTCGATCTGCTCGACGCCAGCCACGGTGAAGCGGCAGAAACGCTTGCGACGGAACAGGAGGGACTGCTGGTTGCGCTTGGGCTTGCGGTCCTTGGAGAACTTGCCGCGGGGAGGTGCCATGATGTGCTCTCTTTCGCTTAATTCGGATGGTCGGTTCGTTGGCGCGTCAGTCGGCTTCGGTGCTGGTGTCGTTCTGCCGCTTTCGGGACATCAGAGAGGTGATGTGGAACACCACGCCTCGTCCGTTGCGGGCCGGCGCGAGAAACCCGTGGAAATCCACCGGTTCTCCCATCGCCAGCTGCTGCGCCTTCACTGCCAGGGTTCCGATGCAGACCGCCTTGCAGTCCATCGACACCTTGCGCGGTGTGCCCTCTTCCTGAACCACGGACTGGTGATCGACCACCAGATCCACGGCGGGTAGGCCCGCGGGCGTGTAGCGCAGCGCCGAACGTTCCTTCACCACACCCGACAGGCTCAACCGGTTGATACCGGGCTGGGCAGCGGGTGCGTCGGACGTCAACGCCTGCTGGTTGGTCAGGCCGCAGCCTCCTGGGACGAAGCCTTGCGCGCTTCATCGCGCTCGACGGACTTCATCATCACCGAGGCGTTGGTCTCAGCCTTTTCCTTGCTCACGGTCAGGTGGCGCAGGACGGCATCGTTGAAGCGGAAGCCCGTCTCAAGCTCAGCCAGGGTTTCCTTGCTGCACTCGATGTTCAGGCACAGGTAGTGCGCCTTGGCGAGCTTTTGGATCTGGTAGGCCAACTGGCGGCGGCCCCAGTCTTCCACGCGATGCACCTTGCCATTGGCTCCGGTGATCAGGGTCTTGTAACGCTCCAGCATGGCCGGAACCTGTTCGCTTTGATCCGGGTGGATCAGCAGAACGATCTCATAGTGACGCATGTCATCTCCTTGTGGATTCCGATGTTCGGAAGCCGCCCACGCGCGTCGCTGCGGGTGCAGGTGTGGTGCGGCAAGGTGGCGAAAAGCCTTTAAGTATAGCGCAATTCGGTCAGCCTGTGACCTTCACCCCAGCCAGGCGCTGCCAGGTCTGCACCACGGTGTCGGGGTTCAGCGAGATCGACACGATCCCTTCCTGCGCCAGCCAGTCCGCGAAGTCCGGGTGATCGGATGGCCCTTGCCCACAGATGCCGATGTACTTGCCGGTGGCGCGGCAGGCCGTGATCGCACGTGAAATCATCGCCTTGACCGCCGGGTCGCGCTCGTCGAAGTCCTCGGCCAAGAGCTCCAGCCCCGAATCCCGGTCCAGGCCCAGCGTCAACTGCGTCAGGTCGTTGGAGCCAATCGACATGCCATCGAAGTGCTCCAGGAACTGGTCAGCCAGGATGGCATTGCTGGGCACCTCGCACATCATGATCAGCCGCAGGCCGTCTACGCCGCGCTTGAGGCCGCGCTCGGCCAGCATATGCGTGACCCGTGCGGCCTGCTTCACCGTGCGCACGAAGGGAACCATGATCTCGACGTTGGACAGCCCCATCTCATGGCGAACGCGCTTGAGGGCCTCGCACTCCATCGCAAAGGCGTCACTGAACTCACCGCTGATGTAACGGCTGGCTCCGCGAAAGCCCAGCATGGGGTTCTCTTCATCGGGCTCGTAGCGGCTGCCGCCGATGAGCTTGCGGTACTCGTTGCTCTTGAAGTCCGACAGGCGCACGATCACCGGCTTGGGCCAGAAGGCCGACGCGATGGTGGCAATCCCCTCGGCCAGCTTGTCCACGTAGAAAGCCTTGGGACTGGCATGCCCGCGCGCCACCGATTCCACCGCCAGCTTCAGGTCGGCATCGATATTCGGGTAGTCCAGAATCGCCTTGGGGTGCACCCCGATGTTGTTGTTGATGATGAATTCCAAGCGTGCCAGGCCCACGCCGGAGTTGGGCACCTGCGCGAAGTCGAAGGCCAGCTGCGGGTTGCCGACGTTCATCATGATCTTGATCGGGCAGTACGGCATCTCGCCGCGCTTGACCTCGCTGACCTCGGTCTCGAGCAGGCCGTCATAGATCACACCGGTGTCGCCTTCGGCACACACGACCGTCACCAAAGCCCCATCGGTCAGCCTCTCGGTGGCGTCGCCGCATCCCACCACGGCCGGAATGCCCAGCTCGCGCGCGATGATGGCCGCATGGCAGGTGCGCCCACCGCGGTTGGTGACGATGGCGCTGGCGCGCTTCATCACCGGCTCCCAATTGGGATCGGTCATGTCGGTCACCAGCACATCGCCCGGCTGCACACGGTCCATCTCGGCAATCGAGCTCACCAGGCGAACCGGGCCGGCGCCGATCTTCTGACCGATCGCACGGCCCTCGGCCAGTGGCTTGCTGCGGCCCTTGAGCTTGTAGCGGTGCTCGACCTGGCCGGCGGCCTGGCTCTTCACGGTCTCCGGCCGCGCCTGCAGCACGTAAAGCTTGCCGTCCTGGCCGTCCTTGCCCCACTCGATGTCCATCGGACGGCCGTAGTGCTGCTCGATGATCAGGGCGTACTGGGCCAGCTCGGTGATGTCGGCATCACTGAGTGAATAGCGGTGGCGCAGGTCAGAGGGCGTGTCCTCGGTCTTGACCAGCTTGCCCGAAGCCAGGCGCTCTTCCTCCGACGCAAAAGTCATCCTGATGAGCTTGCTGCCCAGGTTGCGGCGGATCACCGCCTTCTTGCCAGCACGCAGCGCAGGCTTGTGCACGTAGAACTCATCGGGGTTCACCGCCCCCTGCACCACCGTCTCGCCCAGGCCATAGCTGCTGGTGATGAACACCACGTCCTCGAAGCCGCTTTCCGTGTCGATGGTGAACATCACACCAGCGGCCCCCAGATCGGAGCGCACCATGCGCTGAATGCCGGCGGACAGCGCCACATCGGCGTGTGCAAAGCCTTTGTGCACGCGGTAGCTGATGGCGCGATCGTTGTAGAGCGAGGCGAACACCTCCTTGGTCTTGTGCAGGATGTCCTCGATGCCCACCACGTTCAGGAAGGTCTCCTGCTGGCCGGCGAACGAGGCATCGGGCAGGTCTTCGGCTGTGGCCGAAGAACGCACGGCGAACGAGGCGTGGGGAGATTCAACGCTTAGCCGCGCATATTCGGTGCGGATGGCTGCCTCGAGATCCGGCGGAAACGGGGTGTCCTCCACCCACCGCCGGATCTCGGCCCCGGCTTGAGCGAGGGCCTTCACATCGTCGGTGTCCAGCCCAGCCAGGCGCTGCGCGATCCGATCGGCCAGGCCGCCATGCGCCAGAAACTGCCGAAAGGCATGGGCGGTGGTGGCGAAGCCCCCGGGCACCCTGACGCCTGAGGACGCCAGCTGGCTGATCATTTCCCCAAGTGAAGCGTTCTTGCCGCCGACCGATTCGACATCGGTCATGCGCAACTGCTCGAACGGCAACACCAGGGCCCCTTCCAATGCGGGATTGGACATGAAGGCTCTCCAAGGCTAAAAAATCTTGTGGGCGCGGGGCGCCAATGCGTTCGATTCTAGGGATGATTGCCTATCATCACCTTGCAAATACAGGCAGGCCGCCTTGCCCAAATTGACAGCCCGCCACCGCCAACCCAGCCGCGAACCATGAGCCCCCGCACCATCTTCTACGTCTCAGACGGCACCGGCATCACCGCCGAAACCTTCGGCAACTCCATCCTCGCCCAGTTCCCCGGCCCCTTTCGCCACGTGCGCCGGCCCTTCATCGATTCCGAAGACAAGGCCTGGCAGGTGGTTCGCGAAGTCAACGAATGTGCCGAGCGCGAAGGCGTGGTGCCGGTCGTGTTCCTGACCTTGGTCAACGAGGCGGTGCGCGACATCCTGACCGACGGACAAAACGGGCCCGCCGCCCACTGCCGCGCCAAGGTGATGGACATGTTCCGGTCGTTCGTGGAACCGCTGGAAGACGAGTTCGGCGTCAAGAGCAACCACCGCATCGGCCGCTTCTCGGATGCGGCCAAGAGTCAGGAATACCACGACCGCATCGAAGCGATCAACTTCTCGCTGGCCCATGACGACGGGCAGTCGGCGCGCAACCTCGAACAGGCCGACGTGATCCTCGTGGGTGTCAGCCGCAGCGGCAAGACGCCGACTTCCCTGTACCTCGCCATGCAGCACGGCATCAAGGCCGCCAACTATCCGCTCATCCCGGAAGACTTCGAGCGCGGGCACCTGCCGTCTTCGCTCATGCCGCACAAGGGCAAGTGCTTCGGACTGACCATCGACCCCGACCGGCTGAGCCAGATCCGAAACGAACGCCGTCCCGGCAGTCGCTATGCAGCGCTCGACAACTGCCGCGCCGAAGTGGCTGCGGCCGAGCAGATGATGCGCCGCTCAGGCATCGAGTGGCTGAGCTCGACCCACAAGTCGATTGAAGAGATCGCCACCACGATCCTGCGCGACATCCGGCCTGACCGGCTCATCTACTGAGCTGCTGACGAGCACTCTCGTACAGGCAGATCGCCGCCGCCGCGGCCACGTTAAGCGACTCCTGGCCACCCGGCTGCGGGATGCGAACACGAACCGACGCAAGGGCGGCCAACTCGCTGGCAACCCCCTGCCCTTCATGGCCAAAGACCCAGGCGCAGGCGCTGGGCAAATTGACTTTGGGCAGTTCCTGGGCCTCGTGGGAACTCGTGATCACCAACTGCGCGGCCAGGGGGCGGATGGCATCGACACCCACGCCTTCGACCAGACGCAAGCCAAAGTGGGCCCCCATGCCGGCACGAAGGACCTTGGGTGACCACAGGGCCACGGTCCCCTGCAGGGCCACCACCTGCTGAACCCCCAAGGCAGCGGCGCTTCGAAGGATGCTGCCCACATTGCCAGGGTCCTGCAAGCGATCCAGCACCACGGCACTGACGCCGGTGTGAACCGCATCCCCGGCGTCGGCGCCGGGGATCGCCACCATCATTCCCAAGGGGCTGGGCGACTCGAGCGTCGTCACCGCCTTCATCAGATTCGAAGGGATCACGGCCACGCGCGCCGCCGCCAGGGCCAGCGCGCGCAGATCCGGTCGGCCGTCCCACGCTTCTTGCGTGATCACCGACTGACCCGCGGTCAAGCCCTGCTCCAACCACGCGCGGCACAGGTGGTCGCCCTCCAGCCACACCACGCCCTCAACCCGGTAGGCGCCCGGACGCGCCAGCAGCCTGCGCAGGCGCTGCAACAGATCGTTGTCACGCGAAGTGATCGATTGAACGGGCGGATTCATGGTGGCGCGATCAGGTGAGCTCCTGGGCTCGATCGGTGCGCAAGGCCAGTGCCCTCTTCACGGGCGCATAACTGCGGCGATGGATCGGCGAAGGCCCATGACGGAACAATGCCTGCAAGTGTTCGGGTGTGGGGTAGCCCTTGTGCGCATCGAAACCGTACTGCGGATGCTGCAGGTGCATCTCCACGCACAGGCGGTCGCGGGTAACCTTGGCCAGGATGGAGGCCGCGGAAATGGCCGGCACCTTCGCGTCGCCCCCCACCACCGCTTCACCCGCCACTTTCAGCGGTGGCAAGCGATTGCCGTCCACCAGCACCAGCGCGGGCAGAAGCCGCAGGCCCTCCACCGCGCGCTTCATGGCCAGCATCGTGGCCTGCAGAATATTGAGCTCATCGATTTCTTGGACCGAGGCCTGGGCCACGCAGCAGCACAAGGCCTTGGCGCGAATCTCGTCAAACAGTACGTCCCGACGGCGCTCGGTGAGCACCTTGGAGTCGGCCAGGCCAGCAATCGGTGCCGCTTCATCCAGGATCACCGCTGCAGCCACCACGGGACCGGCCAGCGGGCCGCGGCCGGCCTCGTCCACGCCGGCGACCAAGCCGTCACGTGCCCAACCCAGGGACAACTGCTGGGCCTGCTGCAGGGCAGCATCCTGAGCAGACGCTCGATTGCGCCTAGCCACCCAAGAGCTCCTCCAGCGCGGCAGCGGCCTTCTCGCCGGTATTCTGGCGGAGCTGCAGATGCAAGGACAGACAGCGGCTGCGATAGCGCTGCACGGCGCCGGCGTCATCCAGCCACCGCAGCGCGTCCGCGGCCACCAGATCCGGTTGGGCCTCGTCCTGAATTCGCTCGGGCACGATGAACTCGCGACTGAGGATATTGGGCAGACCCACCCAGGGTTGCAGCCGCATGCGACGCATGCGTTGCCAGTCGGCCTGTGCCAAGCGGTAGACGATGACCTGAGGGCACTTCAGCAAAGCCGCCTCGAGGGTGGCGGTGCCACTGGCCACCAGGGCCAAATCGGCCGCGGCCAGCGCATCATGCGACCGACCCTGGACGAGCTTCAACAGCCCGGCTTGCACCAGTGGCTGCGCCATTGGCTCCACCCACGGCGACAGGCCCGGGGCAACGGGCAGCACGAACCGCAGTCCAGGTCGCGCCGCGGCCATGCGCTGTGCAGACGACAAGAGGATGGGCGCGATATGGCGGATCTCAGCCCGGCGGCTGCCAGGCAAAAGGGCCACCAGCGCTTCACCCGCGCGCCCGAATCCCAGGGCCTCCCGTGCGGCCGCGCGATCGACTTCCAATGGAATGGCATCGGCCAGGGGATGCCCCACGTAGCTTGCGGAAACGCCCTGGGCCGCCAGCAACTCGGGCTCGAAGGGGAACAGACACAACACATGATCGGCCGCCGCCTTCAGCCGCTGCACCCGCTCGGGTCGCCAGGCCCAGATCGAAGGGCACACGAAATGGACGGTCCGCAGGCCGCCCTTGCGCAGCGCGGTTTCCAGTCCGAAGTTGAAGTCAGGTGCGTCTACCCCCACGAACACATCCGGCCGCTCACGCAAGAGGCGCTGTCTTGTGCGGCGACGCAGCCAAAGCAACTCCGGCAGGCGCTTGATCGCGTCCACATAGCCGAACACACTCAGCCTTTCCGAAGGCGCCCAGGCCTCAAAGCCCTGCTCCACCATGCGCGGCCCACCAATCCCGCCGCTTTGCAGCCCCGGCCAGCGGGCCTTGAGCCCCTGCAGCATCAGAGAAGCCAGGAGGTCGCCTGAGGCCTCGCCGGCCACCAGGGCCAGACGCATCAGCGCACGATGCCGCGTTCGGCGCGGCTCAGAAAGTCAAGCATCAGGGCCACATCGGCCAAGGCGGCTTCGCCCAAGGGTTCGCCTGCAGCCTGTGCCTCATCGGCCAGTGCCTGAATACCTGTGATGGCTGCGCCCAAGGTGAGGGATTCGCGGTACAGCAAACGGTGCATGCGCCGCACCACGGCCTGCCGTTTCTCGTCGAAACCGCGGCGCTTGAGTCCGGTGAGGTTGACCGCGCGGACGGCAAGCGGGTGACCATCGGCGGTCATGTAGGGCGGCACGTCCTGGGCCACATGGCCCTGGAAACCGATCATCGCGTGGGCGCCGATCTTCACGAACTGGTGCACGCCCGTCAGGCCGCCGATGGTGACCCAATCGCCCACGTGCACATGCCCGGCCAGCGTGGCATTGTTGGCCAGTACGGTGTGATGCCCCAGACGCACGTCGTGCGCAATGTGGACATAGGCCATGATCCAGTTGTCGTCGCCAATCCGCGTGACGCCGTCGTCCTGCGCGGTGCCCGTGTTGATGGTGCAGAACTCGCGGATGGTGTTGCCGTCTCCGATCTCCAAGCGCGTGGGCTCGCCGGCGTACTTCTTGTCCTGCGGTGCCTGTCCGATCGAGGCAAAGGAAAAGATGCGGTTGTGGCGTCCAATCGTGGTGTGGCCGTCGATCACGGCGTGCGAGCCGATGGTGGTACCCGCCCCGATCTTGACATGCGGTCCGATCACGGCATACGGGCCAACCTGCACATCGGCAGCCAACTCCGCACCCTCATGGATGACGGCTGTGGTGTGTATGGACTTCATCGAATGCATGCTCACGGTGCTTACGGCGCGTGCAGGACCATCATCAGGGTGATCGTCCAAGTCGGGATGTTCACGCTGACGGCCTCACGCCACCTTGCGCATGGTGCACATCAGTTCAGCCTCCACGGCCACCTCATCACCCACCGTTGCCCAAGCCTTGTACTTGTAGATGCCGGCGCGGGCACGTTCGATCTCCGCATTGAGCAACAGCTGGTCGCCGGGCTCGACCACACGCTTGAAGCGTGCACCGTCGATCCCCACGAAGTACACCACCGTGTCCTCACCCGGCTCGGTACCGGCTGACTCAAAACTCAGCAGCGCCGCTGTTTGGGCCAAGGCCTCGAGCATCAACACCCCCGGCATCACCGGCCGCGACGGAAAGTGACCCTGGAAAAAGGGTTCGTTGATGCTGACGTTCTTGAGGGCCTGAATGCGCTTGTCTTTCTCGAAGGACAGAACCCGGTCGACCAGCAGAATCGGGTAGCGGTGCGGCAACAGCTTGAGGATACGGTGAATATCGAGCATGGTCAGGGCAGCTTCTTTTCAAGTTGGCGCAGGCGGTCGCGCATCTGGTGCAGTTGGCGCAGCGTGGCCGCGTTCTTCTCCCAGGCGGCATTGTCATCGAAGGGGAAGACGCCGCTGTACTGCCCTGGCTTGGTGATCGAACGCGTCACCACGGTGGCCGCGGAAATGTGCACGTCGTCTGCCAGGGTGAGGTGCCCCAGGATGATGGCGCCACCGCCCACGGTACAGCGTTGGCCGATGACGGCGCTGCCGGCCACGCCCACGCAGCCGGCCATGGCCGACCCCCGACCGATGTGAACGTTGTGGCCGATCTGGATGAGGTTGTCCAACTTCACACCGTCCTCGATCACGGTGTCTTCCAGCGCCCCGCGGTCGATGCAGGTATTGGCGCCAATCTCGACATCGTCACCGATGCGCACAGCCCCCAACTGCTCGATCTTCACCCATTGGCCGGCATGCGGCGCGAACCCGAAGCCATCGGCACCCACCACCACACCAGGGTGCAGGATGCCTCGCGCACCGACGCGGCACGCCTGCATCAAGGACACCGAAGCCGCCAGCCTCGTGTGAGCCCCGACATGGGTATCCTGCCCCAGGATGCAGTGCGGCCCGATCACGGCGCCTTCGTCGACGACCGCGCCCGCCGCGACGTGGCACAAGGGCCCGATGCTGGCCGTGGGATGGATCCGGGCGCCTTGCTCCACCACCGCACTGGGGTGCACACCGCCGGGCGCGGCGGCACGACCCTGCGCCGCCCACCATTGGGTGAGCCGGGCATAGGCCAGGTAGGGGTCGGCCACCAGCACCAGGCTGGCAGATGCACACTCCTGGGCTTGGAGCGGCCACAGGTGCTCGGCCACGATGACGCAGCCGGCCTGTGTGGTAGCCAGTTGGGCCCGGTATCGGGCGTTGGAGAGGAAGGAAACGCAGTCGGCACTGGCAGACTGCAACGTGGCGATGCGGGTGAGGACCCGGTGCGGATCGCCCTGCACGCGACCGTTCACCAGCGTGGCGATGGCCTGCGGCGTGGTCGGCATCGTCCTGGAAAGGGGCGCCAGACTCAGCGCCCCAGCACCGTCACTTGGTGTTGTTCAACGTGTCCATCACCTTCTTGGTGATGTCCACACGGGGGCCTGCGAAACCCACGTCGATCAGGATCAGGTCGAACTTCTCACTGTCCATGATCTGACGGATGACGCGGCCCGTTCGCTCCTGGATGGAGGCGATCTCTTCATTGCGCCGCTGGTTCAGGTCTTCCTGGAATTCCCGGCGCTTGCGCTGCAGATCGCGATCCTGCTCGCCGAGTTCGCGCTGGCGACGGTTGCGCTCGGCCTCGGATAGCGTGGGAGCATCCTTCTCGAACTTGTCCGAGGCGGCCTTCACCCGGTTGGCCAAGTCGTTGAGGTCCTTCTCGCGCTTGCCGAATTCCGTCTCGATCTTGGTGCTGGCCGCGCGTGCCGCCGTGGACTCACGCAGAACGCGCTCGCTGTTGACGTAGCCGATCTTCAGTTC
>JBEAWD010000247.1:0-2951 GCA_041160585.1 Pseudomonadota bacterium
GACTTGGAGCGCTGAAGCATCTACGCTCAGGCCACCCGGGCGCGTTCGCAGCCCAGTCGCGCTCAACTCACGCACCGAAGATCACCGAGGCCGTGCCTGCCTGGTTCACCCGACGGCGCAGGCCGCAGGCAAGAGGTCCGGTCGCGATGCAGCATGGGGCTGCGGCGCGGACCACGGCGTCCTCACGATGCGGCGCCACTTCGAGGGCCTCGGGCTGACGTGCACACCGGCCTGTTTCTCACCGCCCAGGGTCTCATGGCCCCAGCGCTGCCAGGCCAGGTCGGCGCTCCTAACCCGACTTTGTCAACTTTTCCCCCTTATCTGTCTTTGGCCAGCCGTAAGCCCTTGTCTGGATTGAACCCCACTCGCAGATCCATAATGTAGTGCCATAATATTCTACGCTTTCCGATCCAAATCCCCTTTTTTGGTGCAACATCGCGTGCATGTTCATTCGCCGCACGCAGACCCGCAGTCGCATCTCTGGCGAGCCCTACGTCACTTACCGTCTGGTTCATAGCCAGCGGGTGGGCAACGCCATCAAGCAGTCAACGGTGCTCAACCTGGGCACTCACTTCGATCTGCCCCAGGCGCAGTGGCCCGCGCTGGCGCAGTACATCGACGAATTGGTTCGTGGACAGAGCTCGATCCTTCAGACCACGCTGCCCGAGAATGTCCAAGTCTTGGCGCAGCGCTATGCAGCCCAGATCATTGCGCGCACGCCCGCGGCCCCGAGCGTGGGCACGCCGCAGACGGCCGACACACAGGACGAGGCCCCCGCTGTAACTTCGGTGCCTGCTGCGCCTGCGGCCAACCCGGCCAGCAATCCACCGGCCAACCCTGCCAGCACCCCACCCAGCACCGCCAGCGATGTCGCCCGCTATCAGGAGGTCGATCTGGACTCGCTGGAACTGGTGGACCCCCGCAGTGTGGGTGTGGAGCACGCTGCGCTGGCGGCCATGCGTCAGTGCGGTCTGCAGGACAAGCTCAGCGAGTTGGGCCTGAACCGCCCGCAGATTGCAGCCGCCTTGGGCAACATCATTGCCCGCATGGCGCAGCCAGGCAGCGAACTCGCCACACACGCCTGGCTGAAGGACACCTCGGCCCTGGGTGAGCTCATCGGCTTCGATTTCCAGGCGATGGATCTGAACCGGCTGTACCGGGCATCGGATGCGTTGTACAAGCACCGCCAGGTGCTGCAAGAGCACCTGTTCGGCCAGGCGCGCTCGATGTTCGGCCTGGGGCAGACGATTACCTTGTACGACCTGACCAACACCTATTTCGAGGGCGTGGCCGCCGGGGTGAGCAAGGCCCAGCGCGGCCACAGCAAGGAGTGCCGCAGCGACTGCCCGCTGGTGACCCTGGCCATGGCACTCGACACCAGCGGCTTCGTGCGGCGCGTGCAGTTCTTTGCCGGCAACGCCAGCGAGCCCGCCACACTCAAGGACATGCTCACGGGCCTGCACGCCGAGCCTGGCGCCACGGTGGTGATGGACGCGGGCATCGCTGCGCAGTCCAACCTGACATGGCTGCGCCAGCAGGGCTATCACTACGTGGTGGTCTCCAAGCTGCGCGAGCGCCAGTTCGACCCGGCCCAGGCCAGCCAGGTGCAATCGGGCGGGGGCGTGACGATCAAGCTGCAGCGTGTACCCAACCCGAAGGACCAGGGTGAGGTGCTGCTGTACTGCCACTCACCCTCGCGCGAGGAGAAGGACCGCGCCATTGACGCCGCCAAGGCCAGCGGGCTGGAGGCTGCGCTGGCCAGGCTGCAAGCCGGCTTGGCCAAGCCCCAAGGCAAGGCGAATGGCCAAGCACACGGCAAGGCCAACACCCAGGATGCGGCCACCTTCATGCAACGCCTGGGCCGCATCAAACAGCGCTTCTCGCGCGCCGCGCAGCACTACGAGATCACAGTCAGCACCGACGACGAGGGCAAGCGGGTGACGGCCATCACCTGGGTCAAGAACATCAAACCCGGCACGGCCGCCGCGCATCCGGGGGTGTACTGCCTGCGCACCACGCTGCTGCAGCAGGACGACGCCACGCTGTGGCGCACCTACATCATGCTCACCGAGCTGGAGTCGGTGTTCCGCTCATTGAAGACCGACCTGGGCCTGCGCCCGGTGTTCCACCGCATCGACAGGCGTGTCGAAGGGCACCTGTTCATCAGCGTGCTGGCCTATCACTTCGTGCACACATTGCGCATGCAGCTCAAGGCGCACGGCGTCAACGACAGCTGGAGCACCCTGCGCCAGGTGCTCGCCACGCAGCGCCGCGTCACCGTCACGATGCAGCGCCGCGACGGGCGCACGGTGCATGTGCGCAAGGCCACCCGCCCCAAGCCGCGGCATCAGACGCTGGCCACCCTGCTCAAGCTGGAACCCAACCCGGGCCGTACCCATCGCGTGCTGATCTGACCTGAGCTGAGAGCCAGCAGTCAAATCAAGAAGGCGGCGGGCAAAGCAAGCGTAGTGCCATACGCGCCTCCGTGACGAGCTAAGCTGTTGATTTTATTGGGGTTGCGCTGAGAGGATGACAAACTCGGGCTAAGCCACCGACTTGGCGACGACGGCGATGAAGCCGGTGCTGCGCGAGATCGCCGCGCGGGGCATCCGTGTGGTCAGCAACGCCGGTGGCGTCAACCCCGAAGGCTGCACCGCCGCGCTGGGCGCGCTGCGCGCCGGCGCCCACGTGGTGATCACCGGGCGCTGCGTCGACTCGGCCGCCACGCTGGGCGTGCTGATGCACGAATTCGGCTGGGGCTCGCAGGACCATGACCTGATGGCTGCAGGCAGTCTGGCCGGGCACCTCCTCGAGTGCGGCTGCCAGGCCACCGGCGGGCTGCACACCGACTGGGATCAGATGCCCGATTGGCCCGCCATCGGCTACCCGGTGGCGGAGTACCACGCCGATGGCGGGCCAAACGGGCATCTGATCCCAGTCGGTGTGCAGCC
>JBEAWD010000258.1:0-5681 GCA_041160585.1 Pseudomonadota bacterium
CGCAGGCACAAGCCGAGAACCGTACGGCCGATGAAGCTTCGAGTGCTCCTACTGGCGTAGAGGCGTTGGCTGGCACCGAAGCGCCTGTTTCTGCGCCCGCAGCACCCGAGGCGCCGGTCAAACCGGCTGCCCGCGTGGTCAAGGCCGTCGATGCCGATGCGGCTGAACGTCAGCGCATGGCTGATCTGGAAAAGCGCCGCAAGGCTGCCGAGTCGGAGGCCGCTGCCATCCGCGCGATGATGAGCGCGCCCAAGAAGGTGCTCGTGGCCAAGAAGCCCGAGGAGCCCAAGGCCGCCGAAACCGCCATCAAGGGCACCATCCACAAGGCCGCTGCCAAGCCCGGGGCGCCAGGCGCCGGTGCCGCCACGACCGCCAAGCCAGGCGAGAAGAAGTCCATCAAAAGCGAAAAGCTGTCCTCGAGCTGGGCAGACGACGCGGCCAAGAAGCGCGCGCTCAAGACCCGTGGGGACACCACCGCCGGTGCGCGCGCCGGCTGGCGTGCGCCCAAGGGGCGTGGCCGCGGAGGCGACCGTGATCAGTCGTCGGCCAGCATGGCGCCGGTTGAGGCCGTGGTGCAGGAAGTTCATGTGCCCGAAACCATCAGCGTGGCCGATCTGGCGCACAAGATGAGCGTGAAGGCGGCTGAAGTCATCAAGCAGATGATGAAGCTCGGCCAGATGGTCACCATCAACCAGCAGCTGGACCAGGAAACCGCGATGATCGTCGTGGAGGAGATGGGTCACAAGGCGCTGGCCGCCAAGCTTGACGACCCCGAGGCGTTCCTGGAAGAAGAGGAAGCCGCCACCGAAGCCGTGGAATTGCCGCGTGCCCCCGTGGTCACGGTGATGGGCCACGTCGACCACGGCAAGACCTCATTGCTGGACTACATCCGCCGCACCCGTGTGGCCTCGGGCGAGGCCGGCGGCATCACCCAGCACATCGGCGCGTACCACGTGGACACGCCGCGCGGCACCATCACCTTCCTCGACACGCCGGGCCACGAGGCCTTCACGGCGATGCGCGCCCGTGGCGCTCAGGCCACTGACATCGTGATTCTGGTGTGTGCGGCCGACGACGGCGTGATGCCCCAAACCAAGGAGGCCATCAGCCACGCCAAGGCCGCCGGTGTGCCCATCGTGGTGGCCATGACCAAGATCGACAAGCCCGAGGCCAACATCGAACGCGTGAAGAGCGAGCTGGTGGGCGAGGAAGTGGTGCCGGAAGATTTCGGCGGTGACTCCCCGTTCGTCGGCGTGTCCTCCAAGACCGGCCAGGGTATCGACGAACTGTTGGAACAGGTGCTGCTGCAGGCCGAAGTCCTGGAGCTCAAGGCGCCGCAGGATGCGCTGGCCAAGGGCCTGGTCATTGAAGCCAAGCTCGACAAGGGCCGAGGTCCTGTGGCCACCGTGCTGGTGCAGAGCGGCACGCTCAAGCGCGGTGACGTGGTGCTGGCTGGCTCAAGCTACGGGCGTGTTCGCGCCATGCTGGACGAAGGCGGAAAACCCAGCACGGAAGCTGGTCCCTCAATTCCGGTGGAGATCCAGGGTTTGACCGAAGTGCCGCGCGCCGGTGACGAATTCATGGTTTTGGCCGATGAACGCCGCGCCCGTGAAATCGCCACCTTCCGTCAAGGCAAGTACCGTGACGTGAAGCTGGCCAAGCAGCAGGCCGCCAAGCTCGAGAACATGTTCGACAACATGGGCCAGGGCGATGTGCAGACGCTGTCTCTGATCCTGAAGGCCGACGTTCAGGGCTCGCAAGAGGCCCTGGCGGCTTCGCTGCTCAAGCTCAGCACCGAAGAGGTGCGGGTGCAGGTGGTACACGCCGCCGTGGGCGGCATCAGCGAGAGCGACGTCAACCTGGCCATCGCATCCAAGGCCATCATCATCGGCTTCAATGTGCGCGCCGACGCCGGCGCACGCAAGCTGGCCGAAGGCAATGGCGTGGACATGCGTTACTACAACATCATCTACGACGCGGTGGACGAGGTGAAGGCGGCCCTTGGCGGCATGCTGGCACCCGAGCAGCGCGAGGAGATGCTGGGCACGGCCGAGATCCGCACCGTCTTTGTGGCCTCCAAGATCGGCACGGTGGCCGGTTCCATGGTCACCTCGGGCTTGGTGCGTCGAAACGCACGCTTCCGTCTGCTGCGCGAAAACATCGTCATCTACACCGGCGAGGTGGAGTCGGTGCGCCGCATGAAGGACGACGTCAAGGAAGTGAAGGAAGGCTTCGAGTGCGGAATCAAGCTCAAGAATGTGACCGACTTCAAGGAAGGTGACGTGATCGAGTGCTTCGAGATCAAGGAAGTGGCCCGTACGCTGTAAGCCCACCCGGCACTGCAGCAGCAAGCCCCGCCACCGACCGGCGGGGTTTGCGCTTTCAGGAGTCCTTGCCATGCGACACAAACGCTCCATTCCCAACCGCGGCCTTCGTGTGGCCGACCAGATCCAGCGTGACCTGGCGGAGCTCATCCGTGAGTTGAAGGACCCGCGCTTGGGCATGGTCACCATCAATGCGGTCGAGGTGACGCCCGATTACGCGCACGCTCGCGTGTTTTTCTCGGTGCTGGTGGGCGACCCTCAGGGCAACCAGGAGGCGCTCAACGAAGCCGCTGGATTCCTGCGAAACGGCCTGTTCAAGCGTTTGGCCATCCACACCGTGCCCACGCTGCATTTCCAGTTCGACCGCACCACCGAGCGCGCGGCTGAACTCAATGCGCTGATCCACCAGGCCAATGCGACCCGGTCCAAGGACTGAGGTCTCGATACCTGCGATGCCGCCGCCCTCAATGCCCTTGACGGAATCCGCCGGTTCATCTGTGCGGCCACCGCGCGCGCGCATTCAGCGGCGTCCGGTGCACGGGGTGTTGCTCCTTGACAAGCCCTTGGGTCTGTCCAGCAACGATGCGCTGCAGAAGGCCAAATGGCTGCTGCGCGCCGAGAAGGCGGGCCACACCGGCACGCTGGACCCGGCTGCCACTGGCTTGTTGCCGCTTTGTTTTGGCGCGGCCACCAAGTTCAGTCAGGTCAGCCTGGAGGCGGACAAGGTCTACTGCGCCGATGTCCGATTGGGTGTGACCACCGATTCCGGTGATGCCCAAGGCAAGGTGCTCTCGGAGCGTTCGGTGCACCTGGAGCCGGGGCAGCTTGACGCGGTGCTGGCGCGTTTCCAAGGCGAGATCGACCAAGTACCTCCCATGCACTCGGCGCTCAAGCGCGACGGCAAGCCGCTTTACGAGTACGCACGCCAAGGCCTCACGCTGGAGCGCGCGCCGCGGCGCGTCACCGTCCACGAGTTGCGCGCGCAGTGGTCGCCACAGCGGCAGGAACACCTGGTGCTGTGGGTGCGCTGCTCCAAGGGCACCTACATCCGAACCCTGGCCGAGGACATCGGCCATGCCTTGGGATGCGGTGCATCGCTGAGCGGCTTGCGGCGTTTGGGCAGTGGGCCCTTGAAGGTTGAGCAGGCCATCACGCTGCAGGCCCTGGAGGCGCTGAGCGAGGAAGAGCGGCTGGCACGGCTGCTGCCCGCTGACGAATTGCTGCGGGAGTGGCCAGCGGTTGAACTGGAGTCCGAGGAGGCGGCCCGCTTCATCACGGGCTTGCGTCGCCGTGTGGCGCAGGCCGACTGTGCCGCGGTGCGGGTGTTCGGCCCCCGCGTGTCCCAAACCACCGACCGTCGCCCCTTCCTGGGCAGTGCCCATATCCGGGCCGGCGAACTCATCCCCGACCGGCTGCTGAGCCCACCGGAAATCCAGGCTCAGGCCTGAGCAGATTCCCGGTCGATCTCCGGGCTTACCGTCGCGTTCGGTACCCGCGTTTGTCATTTTCTTGCGTCACATTTCACTCTTTCCTGAGGCACCCCATGAGCCGCCCCATCCGCAACATCGCCATCATCGCCCACGTCGACCACGGTAAGACCACCATGGTGGACCAATTGCTGCGTCAAAGCGGCACCTTCGCCGAACATGAAAAGGTGGTGGACACGGTGATGGACAGCAATGCCATCGAACGCGAGCGCGGTATCACCATCCTGGCCAAGAACTGCGCGGTGAGCTGGGAAGGCACGCACATCAATATCGTCGACACCCCCGGGCACGCAGATTTTGGTGGCGAGGTGGAACGCGCCTTGTCCATGGTGGACGGCGTGGTGTTGCTCATCGATGCCCAAGAGGGTCCGATGCCGCAAACCCGCTTCGTCACGAAGAAGGCGCTGGCCCTGGGCCTCAAGCCCATCGTGGTGGTCAACAAGGTCGACAAGCCGGGCGCGAACTGCGAAAAGGTGATCAACGCCGCCTTCGATCTCTTTGACAAGCTGGGTGCCACCGACGAGCAACTCGACTTCCCCGTGGTGTACGCCTCGGGCATCAACGGTTGGTCGTCGATGCAAGAGGGTGCTCCCGGCGAGCAGTGGGGGCCTGATATGTCGGCGCTGTTCAACACCGTCCTCAAGCATGTGCCCGCGCACCAGGGCAATCCCGATGCCCCGCTTCAGCTGCAGATCTCAGCCCTGGATTACTCGTCCTTCGTCGGACGTATCGGCGTGGGTCGTGTGAATGCCGGCCGCATCAAGCCTGGCATGGACGTGCTGGTGATGGAGGGTGATGCAGGCAAGTCGGTCAAGGGTCGCATCAACCAGGTGCTGACCTTCCAGGGCCTGGATCGCATGCAGACACCCGAGGCGGGTCCTGGTGACATCGTGCTGATCAACGGCATTGAAGACATTGGTATCGGTGTGACGGTGACAGACCCGGCCAATCCGCAGCCTCTGCCCATGCTGAAGGTCGATGAGCCCACGCTGACGATGAACTTCTGCGTGAACACCTCGCCTCTGGCGGGGCGCGAAGGCAAGTTCGTCACCAGCCGTCAGATCTGGGATCGCCTGCAGAAGGAATTGCAGAGCAATGTGGCCCTGCGGGTACGCGAAACGAGTGAGGACGGCATCTTTGAGGTGTCGGGCCGTGGCGAACTGCACCTGACCATCCTGCTGGAAAACATGCGTCGTGAAGGCTATGAGCTGGCGGTGAGCAAGCCGCGCGTGGTTTTCCAGGAGATTGAGGGCGAAAGGCATGAGCCCATTGAACTGGTCACCGCCGACGTGGAAGAGCAGCACCAGGGTGGGGTGATGCAGGCCTTGGGCGAGCGCAAGGGTGAGCTGGTCAACATGGAGCCCGATGGCCGCGGCCGCGTACGCCTTGAATACCGCATCCCGGCGCGCGGACTGATCGGCTTTTCCAATGAATTCCTGAACCTCACCCGCGGCTCGGGGCTGATTTCCAACATCTTCGACGGCTACGAGCCGCACAAGGGGGAGATCGCCAGCCGCAAGAACGGGGTGCTCATCAGCATGGACGCCGGCGAGATCTTCACCTACGCCCTGGGCAAGCTGGACGACCGCGGGCGCATGTTCGTGAAGGCTGGCGACCCGGTGTACGAGGGCATGATCGTGGGCGTGCACAACCGTGACAATGACCTGGTCGTCAACGCCACGCGTACCAAGCAGCTCACCAACTTCCGCGTGAGCGGCAAGGAAGACGCCATCAAGATCACGCCGCCGATCGAGCTCACGCTCGAGTACGGCGTGGAGTTCATCGAGGACGATGAGCTGGTGGAAATCACGCCCAAGAGCATCCGCCTGCGCAAGCGCTTCCTGCAGGAGCATGAGCGCAAGCGCGCCGC
>JBEAWD010000272.1:0-30469 GCA_041160585.1 Pseudomonadota bacterium
TCTTTTCGGCCGTGAAGAGGATGCGGTCACCTTCTTTCAGGCCGTCCAGCAGCGCCGGGCTTTTGACGCGGAACACCATGGTCATGGGCGGCATGTCCAGGTTGGCGATGGGGCCGTGGCGCAGTTGGATGCGGCCGGTGGAGACCTCGACGCGGCGAACCTCGGCTTCCGCCTTGGATGCCGCCTGTGGTCCCGCCCCACTGGGCGCTGCCGCAGGCGTGGCGCTGGCGCCCGGTGCAGTGCCTTGCGAAGTGCCCTGTGCGCCGGCAGGGACACCGAACAGCAACCCCAGTGCGGTGACCACCGCACCCAGGGTTCGTCTCTTCCATCTTGTCTCACTCATCATGAGTCCTCTCTTTGCCAAGTCTATTCACACCATGGTGCAAGTCTGCGGTGCGATGCGCACCAGGATCAATGGTGACCATGCCCACCACCACCCGGCTTGCGCACCTTCACCTCCACATCCGACCCCTTGCTGATCCTGGGC
Source organism: Pseudomonadota bacterium (assembly GCA_041160585.1). Taxonomy (GTDB): domain Bacteria; phylum Pseudomonadota; class Gammaproteobacteria; order Burkholderiales; family Burkholderiaceae_C; genus RFTU01. The sequence goes on from JBEAWD010000272.1 coordinate 488, forward strand.
ATGGAACCCGGTGAAGTGGCCTCCGGTTTGGACGCGCCAGTCTGGTGCGGTGGCGTGGGCCCCTTGAACTCATAGGCCACCGTACCCGCCGGATGCTTGAACCAGCCGGGGTCCTTGTAGTCTCCGCGCCTCAAGCCCTTGCGCACCTTGATCATGCTGAACATGCCGCCCATGCCCACCGAGCCGAAGGGACCTGCGCCGGTCATCATGGGCGCAGTGTTGTCCGGCAGCGGCATCTCCATTTCGGTCATGTCGTGCATACCGCGTTCGCCCATCACCATGTAGTCCGGAATGAGCTTGGTGATGTCCTTGACCACCTCGCGATGGTCCACACCGATCATGGTGGGCACGCCGTGTCCCATCGCGTTCATCGTGTGGTGACTCTTGTGGCAATGAAAGGCCCAATCGCCTTCCTCGTCGGCCACGAAGTCCATCTGCCGCATCTGGCCCACCGCCACGTCCACCGTCACCTCGGGCCAGCGCGAACCCCGCGGCGTGGGGCCACCATCGGTTCCGGTCACGAAGAACTCGTGCCCGTGGATGTGGATCGGGTGGTTGGTCATGGTCAGGTTGCCCACGCGCAGCCGCACGCGGTCCTTGTGGCCCACCACCAGCGGATCAATGCCGGGGAAGATGCGGCTGTTCCAGGCCCACAGGTTGAAGTCCAGCATCGTCATCACCTTGGGCGTGTAGCTGCCCGGGTCGATGTCGTAGGAACTCAGCAGGAAACAGAAGTCGCGGTCCACCTCGTCGATCAAGGGGTGCTTGTGCTTCGGGTGGGTGACCCAGAAGCCCATCATGCCCATGGCCATCTGCACCATCTCGTCGGCGTGTGGGTGGTACATGAAGGTACCGGGACGCCGCGCCTCGAATTCGTACACATAGGTTTTGCCTGGGGGAATGGGCGGCTGGTTCAGGCCCGTGACACCGTCCATGCCATTGGGCAGGCGCTGCCCGTGCCAGTGGATGCTTGTGACCTCGGGCAACTTGTTGGTGACGAAGATGCGCACGCGGTCGCCTTCGACCACCTCGATGGTGGGGCCAGGGCTTTGACCGTTATAGCCCCACAGATGTGCCTTGAAGCCAGGGCACATCTCGCGCACCACCGGTTCGGCCACCAGGTGGAACTCCTTCACCCCCTGGTTCATGCGCCAGGGCAGGGTCCAGCCGTTGAGCGTGACCACCGGGTTGTAGGGTCGTCCGGTTGGGGGGGCCAGCGGTGGCATGGTGTCGGGCTTGGTCTGCAGCACCGGCTCGGGTAGCGCAGCCAAGGCCACGGTGCTCACCGCGCTGGCGGAAGCGGCTGCCGTGATGCCGGCGGACTTGAAGAACTGTCGTCGGGAAACCATGGTGTGTCCAATTCCTCAATGGGGTGCGTGGGGCGCAGCGGGGGCTGCAGAAGAGGGCGTGCGGGCACCTGGGGCACCGCTGCCCGCGGCAGCCATGCCCACCGGCCCCAGCAGGGCCATTTCCAGTTCTGCATCGGCCACCCAGAAATCGCGCAGGGCATCCAGGTATTGCGATACCCCGGTGATCTGAGAGCGTGCATCGGCCAGCAATTCAAAGACGCCGATCAACATGCCGTTGTAGCGAAGCAGGTTCTCTTCCGAGATCCGCTTCTTCAGTGGCACCACTTCATCGCGCTGGTGTTTGGCAATGTCGTGCGTGGCGCGCCAGTGCCCATAGGCCTCGCGCACTTCGGACCGCGCATTGACCGCCGTCTGTGCGGTACGGCTGATGGCTTGTGTGTAAAGCGCCTGCGCACGCGCCACTCGCGCCGTGCCCCAATCGAACAGCGGGAGCTCCAGGCTCACCTCCCAGCCGCCATGTGCATGTTCTTCATTGCTGCTGTTGAGGTGGCCTCCCAGTTCCAGCACATTGATGAAGCGCGTGGTGCGCGTCAGACCGAGTTGGCGCGCGGTCTGCTCCGTTTGCAGCTTCACGGCCTGCACGTCAAGCCGCCTGGCCATGGCCTCGCGCTCAATATTCGGGCGGTCGGGCAAGGACGTGGGCAGGTCCGGCAAGCGCTCGGGCAACTGCAGTGCGGTCAATTCTGAACCCCAAAGCCCCAGGAGCCGCACCAGCCGCTCGCGCGTGGCCATCTCCTCACGAAGCGCCCGCGCGTAGCCCTGCACCGCGTCGGCCTGGAAGCTTTGCTCGCGCGCCTGCTGCAGCTTGTTGAAGTTGCCCACCCGCGCCATGCGCCGCGCCAGCTCTGCACTGGCCTCTGCCGCTTTGAGCACATCGGCCATGTAGCGGCTGCGCTCGCGCGCGGCCACGGCATCCACCTGGGCGCGGCGCACTTGCGTGATCAGGGCCATCACCTGCAGCGCCGCCGTGCGCTCAGCTTGGCTCAGGCGGCGCTGTTCCAGGTCACGCAGCCAGGGCAGTACCAACAGTCGGGCCAGGTTGAGGTGAATGCCGCGTTCAATTTCGCGCTTGTCACCTTCGGAACTGCGGCCGAAGGTGAAGCCCGGATTGGGCAGGCGACCCGCCTGCAACACCTCGGCCTGCGTGATGCCCAGTTCAGCCAATTGCACCTGCAGCCCGGCGTTGTTCAGCAGGGCCAGTTCGACTGCGGCGGCTGCCGTCAGCGGCTGCAGCAGCAGCGCATCCACACGGGCGCGGGCTTGGGAGCGTTCCTCTTCAGTTCGCTGCCACTGCACCGTGGCGGCGCTGCCCAGTTGAGCGCGGGCCACGGCCTGGGCCTGGTCCAGTGGCGGTTGCATCACCACGGATGCACAGCCGGTCAGCGTGAGCGCCATCACCACCGCGCTGCCGACAACCCTGGCGCTGGGCTGGAAGGAAGGCGTGCGGCGGGCCTTCATTTCGCCTTCTCCACCGCGGGCGGCTGCCCATGCGCCTCCCGGAGGTAGGCCTTCCAACCCCCCGCCTCGTCCACCACCCGGTTCGCGTCGGACCATGATCCCACCGGCACCGCATCCGGTGCCATGGGGCGCAGCGCGGAGCGGTGTACCACCGGGGGAACCGGTGCGCTCACGTCATGCGGCTGGGCGCGCACAGCCGCAGGGCGAGGGGGCCTTTGCGGTGATTGGGTCTGGGTTTGCGTCAGCGGCGCTGCGCCCGTTGAGGGCTGCGCCGTGGCGCTGCTGGTGATTAGGAGGGCGATCAGGGTGATGAGGCTCATGAGGCCCATGGGGCCCATGGGGCCCGCGAACAACGGCGCACCGGCGCAAAAGGGCAAAGTCTTCTTCATGGGAAGTCCATCCGAGACGGGGGCTTGGGCACCCGAGGGGTTCACTGGAAGATGGCGATGTCTCAGCCCTGACCAGGTCGGACATCACGCTCGCGAACCTGCAGGCCGCCCGAAGAGGTACGGCCCAGGAGCGGGACTGGAATCAGTGTTTGGGCGGTTTGTCCGGCATCACCAGCGGGATGGTGATGCACGCCCCCTGCGGGGCAGGTCGCCAGTCATGGACCGGCTCATCGGGGACCACGATGGAGGGCCACTGGGCCGGCGCGGCGTTCACGCAGCAGTGGCAGGTTTCCCCGCAGCTTCCGCCCATGTGATGTGCGCCGAGGTCTTGATCTTCTTCGTGACAACAGCTGTGATCCGCGTGATCACTCGCCGCGGGCATGCTGTCCATCTGAAGAACCGCAGTCTGTGCTGCCATCCTCGCCGACATGTGCGCAGCGGCCCAGCCTTGAACAGGCAGACCCACCAGCACAAGGGCGATCACAAGAAGCCGGCAACAAAGACGCATGGCTCAGAGGCTAACACTTTGCGCGTTCCCACGCATCAGACCACGGATCAAAGTGTGAAGTCGTAGTCCACCGTCAAGGGCGCGTGATCCGAAAAGCGTTGCGCCTTGTAAATGCCCGCGGTGCGCGCCGCAACGGCCACGCCGGGCGTGGCGAGGTGGTAATCGATGCGCCAACCCACATTCTTCGCGTAGGCCTGCCCGCGGTTGCTCCACCAGGTATAGCCCTCTTCGCCCACCTCGGGGTGCAGCGCCCGAAACACATCCACCAGGCCACCACCGCCGCGCCCCTGATCAAGCAGAGTCGTCATCCACGCCCGCTCCTCGGGCAGGAAGCCGCTGTTCTTCAGGTTGCCCTTCCAGTTTTTCAAGTCGATTTCCCGATGCGCAATGTTGACGTCGCCCACCAAGATGAATTCGCGCGTCTTGCGCAGTTTCTTCAGGTGATCGCCCATCACATCCAGGAACCGGAACTTCGCGGCCTGCCGGTCTTCCCCGGACGAGCCTGAAGGAAAGTACACGCTGAGCACGCTGAACTTGCGACCGGGTTTATCCCAGCGGTATTCCACACAGCGGCCTTCATCGTCGAACTCGCCGCCATCGAAGCCCACCACGACGTCGGAGGGCGGAACGCGTGCATACAGGCCCACACCGGAGTAGCCCTTCTTCTGCGCATGGTGGAACGTGGCGCGCATGCCGGCCATCTGGTCGAACACGCCGGCCACGTCCTCGGCCTGGGCCTTGATCTCCTGCACCCCCATACAATCGATTGACGAGGTCTCAGCCCATTCGCGCACGCCCTTGGTGGCGGCCGATCGGATGCCGTTGAGGTTGAGTGAGACAAGTCTGAACATGGTGTGAGGCGCGCCAATGCGCGGCGGGAGGAATCGATGAGCGACGCGCTGGCGCAGGAATTCGTGGCCTTTTCGGTGAAGTCCGGGGTGCTTCGCTTCGGGGAATTCAAGACCAAGGCCGGTCGCCTGTCGCCCTACTTCTTCAACGCAGGGTTGTTCGACGATGGCGCCAAACTGGGCCGCCTGGCGGAATTCTATGCACGGCGTCTGGTGGCCTCGAAGCTTGAATTCGACATGCTCTTCGGCCCAGCCTACAAGGGCATCACACTGGCGGCAGCCGTGTCCATCGAGCTGGCCCGCCTGGGCCACAACAAGCCCTTTGCCTACAACCGCAAGGAGGCCAAGGACCATGGTGAAGGCGGCACACTGGTGGGCGCGCCCGTCAAGGGGCGGGTGCTCATCATCGACGACGTGATCAGCGCGGGCACCTCGGTGCGGGAGTCCATCCGCATGATCGAAGCTGCGGGTGCACAACCCTGTGGCGTCACCATTGCGCTGGACCGCCAAGAGAAGGCTACCGACGCGCGGGGCTTGGAGCAGCCTTGGAGCGCGGTGCAGTACGTGCAGCAGCAGATTGGCATGCCGGTGTGCGCCATTGCCACGCTGGCTGACCTGCTGGACTATTTGGCCCGCACGCAGGAAACGACGCTGCAGGCCCATTTACCGGCGGTGCGCGCCTATCGAAACCGCTACGGCGTGTGAGCACGGCGCGCTGCGCCCCACACCGAACCGACGTGACTGAAGCTTCCGTAGCGCTCACCGCGCATCCGACGCCCCTGGTCCGCGACACCTGGGTGTCCACGCCTGAAGGCCGCCTGTACGCCCGCATCTGGGCGCCTGATGCCGCGTCGCTTGAACATCCCGACGGCGCCTTCGTGCTGCTGCACGATTCCTTGGGCAGCGTGGAGTTGTGGCGCGAGTTTCCTGCGCAGTTGGCGCAGGACTCGGGGCGACCGGTGGTGGCCTACGACCGCCTGGGATATGGCCGATCAGACCCCGCAACGGACCTGCCGCCGCCGAACTTCGTTTCGCTGGAGGTGCAGGCCGGGCTTCAACCCGTGCTGGACCAACTGGGCATCGATGACGCCACCCTCATCGGGCACAGTGTGGGCGGCGGTATGGGCGTCTACGCGGCCGCGCAGATGCCCCAACGCGTGCGCGCGCTGATCACGATTGCGGCGCAGGCCTTTCCCGAAGACCGTACCCTGCAGGCGATTGCCGAGGCCCGCGTGCAGTTTCAGGAAGAGGTGCAGCTTGCACGCCTGCGGAAGTACCACGGTGACAAGGCGCGCTGGGTGGTGGACGCCTGGACCGAATCGTGGCTAAGCCCGGCATTCGCCCAGTGGCACCTGCGCGAGGCCTTGCCCCAGGTGCGCTGTGCGGTGCTGGCCCTGCATGGCCAGCAGGACGAGTACGGCACAGATGTTCACCCCGAGATCATCACGACCCTGTGCGCGGGTCCTTCACGGATGGTGCTGATGCCCGACACCCATCACCTCCCGCATCGCGAGCGGCCGCAAGAGGTGATCGACCAGATTCGTGCGTTTATCGCTGCGGGCTGAGCGCGCGGTGGCGCCAGGCGCTCAGCCGAGTTTTTGCTTGAGCAGGTCACCGGCCTGCGCCGGATTGGCCTTGCCCTTGCTGGCCTTCATCACCTGCCCCACGAGGGCGTTGAAGGCCTTGTCCTTGCCGCTGCGGTACTCGGCCACCGACTTCTCATTGGCGGCGATCACCTCGTCGACGATGGCCTCCAGTGCGCCGCTGTCGTTCATCTGCTTGAGGCCCTTGGCCTCGATGACCGCATCCACCGCGGCTGTGGCCGTGGTCAGGTCCTGGGCGGGCGCAGCGCGTGCATCCAACACCGATTCACCCGATTCTGAGCCTTCGCCCTTCGACCACAACCCGTCGAACACCTGTCGCGCGGAGTTGTTCGAGATGGTGCCGTCCTGCACCCTGCGGATCAATGCACCCAGCAGCACCGGGCCCACGGGCGCCGCATCAATCTCCGTGCCGGCGGCATTGAGCCGCTTGCTGATCTCGCCCATCACCCAGTTCGCGGCCAGCTTGGCCTGGCCCGAAGCCTCGCGTGCGGCCTCGTAATAGCGCGCCGTGGCCAGGCTTTGGGTCATCATCTGCGCGTCGTACTCGGGCAGGCCGTCCTGCGCCACGAATCGGGCGGCCATGGCGCCGGGCAACTCCGGCATCTCGGCCTTCACCCGATCCACCCATTGCGGCGCGATCACCAGCGGCGGCAGGTCGGGGTCGGGGAAGTAGCGGTAGTCGTGCGCGTCTTCCTTGGTGCGCATGGCGCGTGTCTCACCCGTGTCCGGGTTGAACAGCACCGTGGCCTGTTGGATCTCCAGCCCATCCTCGATCTGGTCGATCTGCCAGTTCACCTCGTAGTCGATGGCCTGCTGCAGGAATCGGAAGCTGTTGAGGTTCTTGATCTCGCGCCGCGTGCCGAAAGGCTCGCCCGGGCGCCGTACGCTGACGTTGGCGTCGCAGCGGAAGGAGCCTTCCTGCATGTTGCCGTCACAGATGCCCAACCACACCACCAGGCCGTGCAGGGCCCGTGCATAAGCCACGGCTTCGGCGCTGCTGCGCATCTCGGGCTCGCTCACGATCTCCAGCAACGGGGTGCCGGCACGGTTGAGGTCGATGCCCGAACTCTTTTCGCCGTGCGGACCGGCGAAGTCCTCGTGCAGGCTCTTGCCCGCATCTTCTTCCAAATGGGCGCGCGTGAGGTTCACCCGCTTGGCTACGCCATCCACCAGGATGTCCACGTGGCCGCCTTGCACCACCGGAATCTCGTACTGGCTGATCTGGTATCCCTTTGGCAGGTCGGGGTAGAAGTAGTTCTTGCGCGCGAAGATCGACAGCGGCGCCACCCGTGCGCCGATGGCCAGCCCGAAGCGGATGGCCCGCTCCACGGCGGCCCTGTTCATGACCGGCAGCGTGCCAGGAAGGGCCAGGTCCACCGCGCAGGCCTGGGTGTTGGGCGCCGCACCGAAGGCCGTCGACGCACCGCTGAAGATCTTGCTGACGGTGCTCAACTGCGCATGGGTTTCCAGACCGATCACAACCTCCCAGCCGCGCACCAACAATGACTTGGCCGCGCTCATCGCAGGCCCTCCGGGGTCTTGGTGTGGAAATCGGTGGCCTGCTGCAGCGCGTGTGCGGTGTGCAGCAGGGTGCCTTCTCGGAAGTAGTTGCCGATGAGCTGCAAACCCACGGGCATGCCACTGCCCTGGGCAGATGGTGCCAAGCCCGCCGGCACGCTCATGCCCGGCAGGCCAGCCAGGGAAGCGGGCAGGGTGAAGATGTCGGCCAGGTAGGCCTGCACCGGATCGTCTGAGCCCTGTCCAAGCTTCCACGCCACCGTGGGCGCCACGGGGCCGGCAATCACGTCGCACTGGGTAAAGCACTGCTGAAAATCGTCGGCGATCATGCGGCGAAGCTTTTGCGCCTGCAGGTAGTAAGCGTCGTAGTAGCCATGGGACAGCACATAGGTGCCGATCATGATGCGTCGCTTGACCTCGGCCCCGAACCCCTCGGCGCGCGTCTTCTTGTACATGTCCAGCAGGTCGCCGTACTGCTGCGCCCGATGGCCGAACTTCACGCCGTCGAAGCGGCTGAGGTTGGAGCTGGCCTCGGCCGGGGCGATGATGTAGTAGACCGGGATGGACAGCTCGGTACGCGGCAGGCTCACGTCCACCAAGGTGGCGCCCAGCGCCTGAAGTTCGCGCAGGGCCGAGCGCACCGCGCCGTTCACCTCGGCCGCCAGTGCCGCGGGGAAGAACTCGCGAGGCAACCCGATGCGCAATCCCTTCAGCGGCTGCGCGGTCGTGGCGCCTTCGCGTACGGCCCGCATCTGCGCGCTGTAGTCCACCGCCGGGCGCTGCGCGCTGGTGCTGTCCTTCTCGTCGAAGCCGGCCATGGCCGTGAGCATGAGCGCACAATCCTCGGCGCTGCGTGCCATCGGGCCGGCCTGATCGAGCGAAGAGGCGAAGGCGATCATCCCGTAGCGCGAGCACACGCCATAGGTGGGTTTGATGCCGGTGATGCCGGTGAAGCTGGCGGGCTGGCGAATCGAGCCGCCCGTGTCGGTGCCGGTGCAGCCGGCCACCAGGCCCGCAGCCACGGCCACGGCCGAGCCGCCCGATGAGCCACCCGGCACGCGGCTTGGGTCCCAAGGGTTCTTGGCCGGGCAATAGGCCGAGTTCTCATTGGCCGACCCCATGGCGAACTCGTCGCAATTGAGCTTGCCCAGGCTCACGGTGCCGGCGGCCTTCAGGCGCGCCACCACGGTGGCGTCGAAGGGGCTCCGGTAGCCTTTGAGCATCTTCGAGCCGGCGGTCGTGGGCGCGTCTTCGGTGACGAAGATGTCCTTGTGGGCGATGGGTACGCCGTTGAGCGCGGACGACGTCACGCCGGCGTTCTGGGTCGCTGCGCCGCGCCGCGCATCCGCCGCGCGCGCCTGCTCCAGGGCCAGGTCGGCATCGAGATGAAGAAAAGCGCCCAGCGCCTCATGCGCTTTCGCACGCGCCAGGAACTCGGTGGTGAGTTCCACGCTCGACGCCTGACCCTGCGCCAACAGACGCGCAGCCTGCGCCGCACCGATGAAGGCTGCGGTGCTCATTCGATCACCTTGGGCACCAGGAACAGGCCCTCGTGCACGGCCGGGGCGCTGCGTTGATTCTTGTCGCGGTCCACGGGCTCCGTCACCGCGTCTTCACGCAGGCGCAGTTCCACGGCCTGGATGGCCGACAGCGGCGTGTACAGCGGCTCCACGCCGCGCGTGTCCACCGCGCTCATCTGCTCGACGATGCTGAAGAAGCCGTTGAGCTGTTGCAGCATGGACGCCTGTTGGGGGGCATCGAGTTCCAGCCTGGCCAGGTGGGCGATTCGGCCGACTTCTTGGGGGGTCAGTGACATGGTCGGTTATTATCACGTGTTCGACTTTTCAGCATCATGTTCGACTCATTCCGCCGCCACTTCTCGACCGACCTGGCCATCGACCTGGGTACGGCCAACACGCTCATCTACGTCCGCGGCAAAGGCATCGTGCTCGATGAGCCGTCCGTGGTGTCCATCCGCCAGGAAGGCGGGCCCAATGGAAAGAAGAGCATCCAGGCCGTCGGCCATGACGCCAAGGCGATGTTGGGCAAGGTGCCCGGCAACATCGAGGCCATCCGCCCGATGAAGGACGGCGTGATCGCCGACTTCACCATCACCGAGCAAATGCTCAAGCAGTTCATCAAGATGGTGCACCCGCGCTCGGTCTTCCGGCCCAGCCCCCGCATCATCATCTGTGTGCCCTGCGGCTCTACCCAGGTCGAGCGACGTGCCATCCGCGAATCGGCCCTGGGAGCCGGCGCCTCCGAGGTCTACCTGATTGAAGAACCCATGGCCGCGGCCATTGGCGCGGGCCTGCCCGTCAGCGACGCCTCGGGCTCCATGGTCATCGACATCGGCGGCGGCACCACCGAAGTCGGCGTGATCTCCTTGGGCGGCATGGTCTACAAGGGCAGCGTGCGGGTGGGCGGCGACAAGTTCGACGAGGCCATCATCAACTACATCCGCCGCAATTACGGCATGTTGATCGGCGAGCCTACGGCCGAGGCCATCAAGAAGACCATCGGAAGTGCCTTCCCCGGCAGCGAGGTCAAGGAAATGGAAGTAAAAGGCCGCAACCTCTCCGAGGGTGTGCCGCGTTCCTTCACCGTCAGTTCCAACGAGGTGCTGGAAGCCCTGACCGATCCGCTCAACCAGATCGTGTCGGCCGTGAAGAATGCGCTGGAGCAAACCCCGCCGGAACTGGGTGCCGACATCGCCGAGCGCGGCATGATGCTCACCGGGGGTGGCGCGTTGCTGCGGGATCTGGACCGTCTGCTCAGTGAAGAGACCGGTCTGCCGGTGCTGGTGGCCGAAGACCCGCTGACCTGCGTGGTCAAGGGCTGTGGCATGGCGCTGGAGCGCATGGACCGCCTGGGCGGCATCTTCACCTCCGAGTAACCCCCTTTGGCGGCCTGCCGAGAGGCCGGCCGCTGCGCGAGGCTGGCATCGTGGCCCCACCGGGAACCCTCGACCGCACCCCACCGCCCTTCTTCCGGCAAGGGGCCAGTGCGCGCAGCCAGTTGGCCCTGTGTGCCGCCCTGGCCGTGTTCCTGATGGTGGCCGATCATCGGCTGCAGATCACCCAGCCCCTGCGTGCCACCCTGGCCACCGTGCTGCTGCCCTTGCAGCGTGCCGCCCTGTGGCCCGTGCGCCTGGCCGATTCCACGGGCGACTACGTCGCCGGCCTGGATGAGGCCGTGGGGCAGAACGAAGCACTGCGTCGGCAACTGACCGCGCAAAGCGAGGCCATCACGCGTGCGGCGCGGCTGGAAGCCGAGAACGCTGAGTTGCGAGCCCTGATGGGCCTACGCCAGGCGACACCCGTGGGCACCGTGCAGGCCGAGGTGCTGTACGAGGCAGCCGACCGCTATTCGCGCAAGGTGATGATCGATCGGGGTTCGGTGGCCGGCATCACCCTGGCATCCCCGGTGATCCACGAGGACGGCCTGCTCGGGCAGGTCACGCGGGTGTATCCGCTGTCGGCCGAAGTGACCCTGCTGCAGGACCAACAGATTTCGGTGCCCGTGCTCAACCAGCGCACCCGACAGCGTGGCGTGGCCTTTGGCGATGGCGCCGACGATGCGGGCATGGAGCTGCGTTTCGTTGCAGCCAACGCCGATGTGCAGGTGGGCGATGAACTCCTCACCTCGGGGCTGGATGGCGTGTACCCGCCTGGCCTGCCCGTGGCGCGGGTGACCCGTGTTCAGCGCCAGGCCGAAACCAGCTTCGCCCGTATCGAGCTGCAGCCCACGGCCAATGCCGATGGGCGCCGCCATGTGCTGGTGCTGCCGCTCAAGCCCCGCAAGGCCGAATCGGAGGAGGGGCCTGAGGCCAAGGGGGCGCGCACGCGATGATCATGCCGCGCGGATCCGGGCAGCTCCTGCTGCCGGCCAACCCCCTGTTCGTCTGGGGTTCGATCCTGTTCGCACTGCTGGCCAATCTGCTGCCAGTGGGCCGCGCCTGGTGGATGCCCGACATGCTGGCCCTGGTGGTGGTGTTCTGGAACATCCACCAGCCTCGCCGGGTGGGCGTGGTGGCGGCCTTCATCGGTGGGGTGCTGATGGACGTGCACCAGGGTGCGCTGCTGGGCCAGCATGCGCTTGCCTATACCCTCTTGGGTTATGTGTCGGTCACCCTCCACCGGCGGCTGCTGTGGTTCGGTCTGGGTGCTCAGATGGCGCATGTCCTGCCGCTGTTCTTCACCGCCCAGTTGCTGTCCACGGCCATCCGATTGGCCGCCGGCGGGATGTGGCCCGATTGGGGCGTGGTGGCCTCCCCCCTGATTCAGACGCTGCTGTGGCCAGTGGCCACCGTGCTGCTGCTGGCCCCGCAGCGTCGCGCCCCGGATCCTGATGAAAATCGACCCTTGTAGGGCGCAGGCGCACCATCCCACGCCGATCCACCACCCATGACCGAGATCAAGAACGTCGAACTGGAGCTGGCGCGATTTCGCGACCGGCTGTTCGTCGTGGGGGTGTGCATCGTGCTGGCGTTGCTCCTGCTGGGCGGGCGTGCAGTGGTGCTGCAGATAGTGCGCCACGACGAGCTGGCTGCGCGAGCGGAAGCCAACCGCACCGCCATCCTACCCATCGTCCCCAACCGGGGCCTGATCGTGGACCGTAACGGCGTGGTGCTGGCCAGCAACTATTCGGCCTACACGCTGGAGATCACGCCCTCCAAGGTGAAGAACATGGAGGCCACGCTGGATGCGCTGGCCGAGGTGGTTGACATCCAGCCCCAACACCGGCGCCGCTTCAAGCGGCTGATGGAGGAGAGCAAACGCTTCGATTCGCTGCCGATCCGATCGCGCCTGTCGGATGAAGACGTGGCGCGCTTTTCGGCTCAGCGCTTTCGCTTTCCCGGCGTGGAGCTGCGCGCGCGGCTGTTCCGCCACTATCCGCTGGGTGAGACCGGCAGCCACCTGATCGGCTACATCGGGCGCATCAACGCGGCGGAAAAGGCCGCCATGAACGACTGGGAAGACGAGGACCTGGCCAATTACCGGGGTACCGAGTACATCGGCAAGCTTGGCGTGGAGCAGAAGTACGAACGGCAGCTGCATGGCATCACCGGCTATCAGGAGGTGGAAACCAGTGCCGGTGGCCGTGCCATCCGGCGCCTGAACAGCCGCGGTGCCACGCCGGGCAACACCGTGGTGATGAGTGTGGACATCCGCCTGCAGTGGCTGGTGGAGCAGCTCTACGGCAACCGCCGTGGCGCCCTGGTGGCCATCGACCCGCGCAACGGCGAGGTGCTGGCACTGGTGAGCAAGCCCACCTTCGACCCCAACCTCTTCGTCGACGGCATCGATGTCGAGAACTGGCGCGAACTCAACGAGAGCATCGACAAGCCCCTGCTCAACCGCGCCTTGCGCGGCACCTATCCGCCAGGCTCCACCTTCAAGCCCTTCATGGGCCTGGCCGCGCTGAACACCGGCAAGCGCAACGTCGACACCATCGTCAGCGATGGTGGAACCTTCACCTTCGGCGGCCATGTGTTTCGCAGCCATGGTGACACCGGCCTTGGCGCGGTGAACCTGTACACGAGCATCGTCAAGTCCAGCAATGTGTACTACTACTCGCTGGCCAACGAGATGGGCGTGGACCTGATGCACGAACAACTGTCGCCCTTGGGCTTCGGCCGGCGCACGGGCATCGATTTGGAAGGCGAAGTCACGGGTGTACTGCCCTCCACCGAATGGAAGAAGCGGGCCTACCGCAAGCCTGAGCAGCAGCGCTGGTATGCGGGCGAAACCATTTCCTTGGGGATCGGGCAGGGTTACAACAACTTCACCATGGTGCAGCTGGCGAATGCCTTGGCCACCGTGCTGGCCGGCGGACAGCGCCACACCCCGCGGGTGGTGCGCGAGGTGCAGGATGTGGTCACCCGCCAAGGTGCGCCGGTGGAGCAGCCGGTGCAGGACGCGCTGGCCTACAAGCCTGAGCATGTGGAGGCCATTCGCAGGGCCATGGTCGGTGTGACGCAGGAGGGCACGTCCACCCGCGTCTTCGCAGGCGCACCCTATTCCTCGGGCGGCAAGACGGGCACGGCCCAGGCGGTGACGATCCGACAGAACGAGAAGTACAACGCGGCCAAGCTCACCGAGTACCAGCGCGACCACTCCCTGTATGTGGCCTTCGCACCGGCCACCGAACCGACCATCGCGCTGGCGGTGATCGTTGAGAACGCTGGCTTTGGTGCGGCTGCTGCGGCGCCGATCGCGCGGCGCGTGTTCGACTACTGGCTCGACGGTCGCTGGCCCAGTGAGGACGATATCGCCGCCACGCAGCGCGGTGAGGCCGGCGCACCCATCGGTGCGCCACGCCGTGCCCTGGACGTGGCACTTCCCGGCACCACGCCCCCGCAACCCAGCCTCACGGCGCCCACCCGGCTGGCGGCCAGTCCATGACCACCGCCTATACCCAACCGACGCGCTGGCAGCGCCTGCAGCCCCTGGTGCAGGGCTTCGACGGTGGGCTGCTGCTGGCCGTGCTGCTGCTGGCCATCCTTGGCTTGGTGACCATGTACTCGGCCGGCTATGACCATGGCACCCGCTTCGTGGACCACCTGCGAAACATGGGCATCGCCGCGGTCATCATGTTCACCGTGGCGCAGGTGCCGCCGCACCGGCTGATGCGCGTGGCCGTGCCGCTGTATGCGGTGGGGGTGGCCCTCCTGGTGGCAGTGGCCCTGTTCGGCATCACCAAGAAGGGCGCCACACGCTGGCTGAACGTGGGTGTGGCGGTGATCCAGCCCAGTGAGATCCTGAAGATTGCCATGCCGCTGATGTTGGCCTGGTGGTTTCAGAAGTGCGAAAGTCAAAGGGGGCAGCTTCAGCGCGGAGATTTCTGGGTGGCCGCTGCACTGCTGCTGGTGCCCTTTCTGCTGGTGGCCAAGCAACCCGACCTGGGTACCGCCATCCTGGTCTTCTCCGGCGGGTTCTTCGTCATCTTCTTCGCCGGCCTGTCTTGGATGCTGATTTGGCCGGTGGTGCTGATTGGGCTGGTCGGCGTGGGACTGTTGATCGGGTTTTCTGACGCCATCTGTGAGCCCGGGGTGAACTGGCATGTGCTGCGCGAGTACCAAAAGCACCGCGTGTGCACGCTGCTGGACCCGACCGCCGACCCCTTGGGCAAGGGCTTCCACATCATCCAGGGCATGATCGCCATCGGCTCGGGCGGCGTGTTCGGCAAGGGCTTCATGCAGGGCACGCAAACCCACCTGGAGTTCATTCCCGAGCGCACCACCGACTTCATCTTCGCAGCCTTCAGCGAGGAGTTCGGGTTTCTGGGCGTGCTCACCTTGCTGGGCTGCTTTGCCTTCCTGCTGCTGCGCGGCCTGATGATCGCGGCATCGGCGCCCACATTGTTCAGTCGCCTCTTGGCGGCGGCCATCACGCTGAGCCTGTTCACCTATATGTTCGTGAACATCGGCATGGTCAGCGGCATACTGCCCGTGGTGGGCGTGCCGCTGCCCTTCATCAGCTATGGCGGCACGGCCATGGTCAGCCTGGGCCTGGCCCTGGGCCTGTTGCTGTCCGTTGCCCGAAGCCGAGGCTTGATGCAGCGCTGAGCGCTAGCGTGGGCCCTGAGGTCACGTGTAACCGGATCGACTGCCGCATCGACGGATTGCCCGACCTGAGCATCCGCATCACCTGATCAGGGCCTGCGCAGCGTGAACTGAACCACGTCGGTGTTGCCGGTGGCAAAGGCGGCTTCGCAGTAGGCCAGGTAGAACTCCCAGATGCGCATGAAGCGGGTGTCGAAGCCCACGCTTCGCACGGCGGCTTCTTCGCGCAGGAAGACCTCGCGCCAGCGCTTGAGGGTTTCGGCATAGTCGGCGCCGAAAGCCAGTTCATGCGACACCTGCAGCCCGGCCTTGCGGGCCTGATCGCGGAACACCGACTTGCTGGGCAGCATTCCGCCGGGAAAGATGTACTGTTGGATGAAGTCGGTGCTGCGGCGGTAGCGATCGAACAGGTCGTCGCGGATGGTGATGCTTTGGATGCAGGCGACGCCGCCGGGTTTGAGACGGTCGTGCACCGTCTTGAAGAAGCTGGGCCAGTACGGTTCGCCCACGGCTTCGAACATTTCGATCGAGGCGATGGCGTCGAACGGCTCGTCGCGGATGTCGCGGTAGTCCTGCAGCCGCATATCGCACTGCGAGCCCACGCCGGCGCGCTCCAGGCGTTGCTGCGCCCAGGCCAGTTGCTCGGTGGACAAGGTGACGCCCGTGACCTGTGCGCCGAATTCCTGCGCCGCGATCTCGGCCAGGCCACCCCAGCCGCAGCCGATCTCAAGCACGCGCAAACCCGGCTGCACGCCGCACTCACGCAATGCGCGGCGCACCTTGGCGCGTTGGGCGTGGGCCAGGTCTTCGTGTTCGCAGTCGGCCTCGAACAGCGCGGCCGAATAGGTCATCGTCTCGTCCAACCACAGTTTGTAGAAGGCGTTGCCCAGGTCATAGTGGGCGTGGATGTTCTTGCGGCTGCCGCTGCGTGAATTGCGGTTGAGCAGGTGCTTGGCGCGGTACAGCAGCGAACCCCACCACGAGCCATAAATGACGGTTTCGATGTCGTCACGGTTGGCAATGAACAGCGTGAGCAGGGCCGTGAGATCGGGTGTGGTCCAGTCGCCGGCGATGAAGCTTTCGGCAAATCCGATGTCGCCGCTCTTGAGCGCGGCCGAGCACACGTTCCAGTTGTGCAGGCGCAGCGCCGCGCGCAGCGGGCTGGTGGCGGCTGGGCCGCCGAAGTGCATCTGGGTGCCGTCGGGCAGTTGCACGTCCAGGGTGCCGTGCTTGAGCTGGCGCAGCAGACCAAAGACCGCGTGCGCCGCAGCGGGCGCGTGGACCGGCAGGGTGGCCATGCCGGTGCGCTTGTCGAGTGTGGTGGTATTCATCGCGTGACGAAGACTTCCGGGGGTTGCGGTTTGCGGAAAAACGGCACGCGCTTAACGGCCAACTGCAGCGCTTGCCAGTGGATTCGATAGATCACGCCCAGCGACATCATCGGCATGCCGAAGAAGGCGCGTCGCACGCGGGCAGCGGTCGCGGGTTCCAGGACGCCGCTGACGCTGGTCAGCAGCAGGGGGCCTTGAGCATCGTGATGCTCCACGCGCGCCACGGTGCGATCGGCTGCTTGGGGCGCGTCTGCCGGGGCGGTGGCATCGTCACGGCCCGTTCGCAAGAAGCGGAATCGGTAGTCGCCCGCCACCGCGCAGAACGGCGACACATGGAATACCTTGTTGGCCTTGAGCTCTCGGCCCCAGGCCAGGTCAGGCCCGCTGAGCAGGTAGCAGTGCCGTTCGCCGAAGGTGTTGTTCACTTCAGCCAGGGCCGCCAGCAAGGAGCCGTCGCGCCGGTGCGCGTACCAAAAGCTCACGGGTTTGAAGGCGTAACCGGCCACGCGGGGGTAGGTGTGCAGCCACACCTCGCCGTCGGCTTGCGCGAGCAGGCCTTCGCAGGCCAGCACCGATTCGAACCACGCCAGCGCGCTGCCCTGGCCGGTGCCGTGGTCGCGGTCGAAGAAGCTCACCAGACCCAATCGGTTGTGGGCCACACCACCCCAGCCCTGCGTCTGGGCCGCCAAGGCGCGCATGGGCAGCATCAGGAAATACGTGGGGTAGCGAAAGGCGTGTCGCGCCGGGCGAAGTCGCGTGTGCTGCACCTGACCGATGCCCAGGAGGGCCAATGGCGCGCCGGCGTTCATGTCCTCGCCTCCGCGACACCGTCGGCGCGGCGTTCCAACAAGGCCCGTACCACCGCGGTGCCCGACATCATCCCGTCTTCGTGGAAGCCGTAGCGCGTCCATGCGCCGCTGTACCAGGTGTGGCGCTGTCCCTGCAGGGCCGGCAGATGCTGCTGCGCTGCCACGGCCGCGCGGTCGAACACCGGATGCGCATAGGCTATCTCGCAGACCACGCGCGAGGGGTCGATCGGACGCACCGGGTTGAGCGACACAATCACCGGTGCCTTCCAAGGCAGGGGCTGCAGCTTGTTGATCAGGTAGTGCAGGCACACCTGCGCTTGCTCGCGTGAGTCGCCTGCCGCCCGTTCGTAATTCCAGGCGGCCCATGCCAGGTGCCGCTTGGGCAGCACGCGGGCGTCGGTGTGCAGCACCGCGCGGTTGTCGTGGTACCGGATGGCGCCCAACACGGCTCGCTCGTCATCCGAGGGGTCTTGCAGCAAAGCCAGACTCTGATCGCTGTGCGCGGCCAACACCACCTCATCGAAGTGCTCGGTTCCCGAGTCCACACGGACCTGCACGCCGACTTCGGTGCGGCGTATGGCGCGCACCGGTGTACCCAATCGCACGGTGGCCTGCGGTCCCAAGGCGGCCAGCAGCTTGTGCACGTACTGGCGCGAGCCACCCACCACCGTTCGCCATTGAGGCCGGTCGTTGACCTGGATGAGCCCATGGTTGTGGCAGAAGCGGATCATCGTGGCCACGGGGAAACGCAGCATCTGGTCGGTGGGGCAGGACCAGATGCAGCCGATCATCGGCAAGAAGTACCAATCGCGGAACTCGAGGCTGAAGCGCTCCCGGCGCAGGAAGTCGCCGATCCCCTCATCGAGCTCGGCCTCGCTATTGCGCAGGGCAATCCCCGTGGCCAGCTTGTTGAAGCGCAGGATCTCCCGGAGCATGCGCAGGAAGGCCGGCCGAAGCAGGTTGCGGCGTTGCGCAAACACGGTGTTCAGGTCCGACCCATTCCACTCGAGGTCCTGGTCGGGCACCTGAACGGAAAACGACATGTCCGATGCGGCGGTCTCCACGCCCAGCTCGGCGAACAGCGCGATGAGCTGCGGATAGGTTCGCTTGTTGTAGACGAGAAAGCCGGTGTCCACGCCATGGGAAACGCCCTCCAGGGTCAGGTCGACCGTGTTGGCATGGCCGCCGGGCCGTCCTTCGGCCTCGAACACCGTGACCTGGGCATGCTGGCGCAGACCGTAGGCGGCCGACAAACCGGAAATGCCCGAGCCGATGACGGCCACTCGTTTCATGCGCGTACCCTGAAATGACGGCGGGGTGTCCACTTTAACGGACACCCCGCGGTGCAAAGGTCGCTGTGCAATACCCCCAGGCGAACAAGGGAGGGAGGGAGGAGGAGGAGAAACGCCTGACGGTGAACCCGGGCACAGCCCATCGACTGCACAGCGAAAACCGGTTACGAACTCAAAATCTGTCGTAGACAATTCTCAGGCACACGGGATAATCGGACATCCGATCGGCGCAAGACCTGAAGCCATTCAGGGTTTACTGACGTCCCGAACGGTAGATTTGTCTAGAACAATGTTAACGATGATGCCATATTTTTTGCAGTTTATGGTGGTAATCAATCGATTTGTCCGGGACAATGTTGGGGACCTTCCGCGACGCCCTTCGCGCGGCCGGGAATGGTCATGAGCAACATGTCCGACCCCTCCAACGCTTTGTCTATCGCTTCGGTCGAACGGGACACCGGCCTGAGCAAGGACACGCTGCGCGTGTGGGAGCGACGCTACGGCTTCCCCCAGCCCACGCGCGACCACTTGGGTGAGCGCGCCTACCCCCTGGAGCAGGTGGAGCGCCTGCGCTTGGTCAAGCGACTGTTGGATGCAGGTCAACGACCGGGCCGTATCGTGGCCTTGCCGGTCGATGAGCTTGAAAAGCTGGTCGACGGATTGGCGCCTGCCTGCCCCAGCAGCGTGGCGACGACCACGGAAGACCTACAGCCGCTCATGGACGCGGTCTATGCCCATGATGTGGAGTCGCTGCGGCGGCTGTTGACGCAGCGCGTGGCTTACCTGGGCCTGGGCCGTTTCGTGCTGGAGGTGGTCGCGCCGTTCAACCGTCTGGTGGGCGACGCCTGGCTGCGCGGGCGCATGCAGATCTATGAAGAGCACGCCTACACCGAGTCGCTTCAGGTGGTGCTGCGCCACGCGCTGCACAGCCTGCCCGTGCCCGCTTCGGAAGACTCGCCGCTGGCGCTGTTGAGCACGTTTCCAGGCGAGCAGCACGGCATTGGCCTGTTGATGGCCGAGTGCCTGCTGCGCCTAGAGGGTTGTCGCTGCATCTCCCTGGGCGTGCAGACGCCCATCTGGGACATGGTGATGGCCGCGCAGGTGCATGTGGCCGATCTGGTCATCCTCAGCTTCTCGGGCGTGATGAACCCCAACCATGTGCTGGATGGGCTGCAGGAGTTGCGCAGCAAACTGCCGGCCTCGGTGGAGATCTGGGCCGGTGGGTCCGCACCGGTGATCCAGCGCCGCAGCATCGTGGGGGTGCGGCCGATGCCGGAGCTGACCCTGATCCCGGCGGCCTTGGCCGAGTGGCGGGCACGGCAGTAAGGCCTGGCCCAGGGCGGCCTTGGCGGCCCTGAACCGGTATCCCCGGGTCCTATCCCCGGCTTGTCAGCCTGGTGACGGCGCCGCCTCTAAAATCGGAGTGCGTGCGCCGTTGATGCTAGGGCTGTCAAACCCGGGTGTCGCGCGCCGCACCGTCCAAGCCCCGAGTCTTGCCTTGCGGACCGCCACCATGCTTTACCCTGAACTCTTCAAGCAACTCGAAGCCGTGCGCTGGAACATGGAGCGCGACATCCCCTGGGACAGCTTCGATGCCGCGCAGCTCAGCGAGGAGCAGGCTCAGACCATCAAGATGAACGCCATCACCGAGTGGGCGGCGCTGCCGGCCACCGAAATGTTCTTGCGGGACAACCGTGGCGACAGCGACTTTTCGGCCTTCATGAGTGTGTGGTTCTTCGAGGAGCAGAAGCATTCGCTGGTGCTCATGGAGTACCTGCGGCGCTTTCGGCCCGACCTGGTGCCCACCGAGGCCGAATTGCACGAGGTGCGCTTCGAATTCGACCCCGCACCCGCGCTGGAGACGCTGATGCTGCACTTCTGCGGCGAAATCCGGCTCAACCACTGGTACCGGCGGGCGGCCGAATGGCACACCGAACCGGTGATCAAGGCCATCTATGAAACCCTGGCGCGCGATGAAGCCCGCCACGGTGGCGCCTACCTGCGCTACATGAAGCGTGCGCTGCAGCAGTTCGGTGACGAGGCGCGTGCGGCCTTCGCCAAGGTCGGCGTGCTCATGGCCAGCGCGCGGCGCACCGCGCAGGCGCTGCACCCCACCAACCTGCACGTGAATGAGAAGCTGTTCCCGCGCGACACGGTGCAAAGCCGCCTGCCCAACCCCGAGTGGCTCGAACACTGGCTGGACAAGCAGATCGCCTTCGACGCCGTGTGGGAGAGCAAGGTCGTGGAGCGCATCCTGCACAACATGAGTCTGCTGATGGAGCGCAGCTTCGCGAGCGTGCAGGAGCTCAACCGCTTCCGCAAGGAAGTGACCCAGGCCCTGGCCGCGCGCGCGGCCGGTGCTCAGGCCGCCGCGCCGTCACAAGCCTGAAGGCGTCTCAGTCCTTCTTGGCCCTGGCCGCAATCGCGGCCTTGCGGTCGGCTTCCACGCGTTGTGCGCTTGGCCGCGCCGCCACCACCTTCAGGTAGCCCTTCCAGTCCACGCCGGCATCGGCCAACATGTCCGTGCCCAGAACCGTCTTGGTGGCCATGGCCACCAACGGCAGGCTCACGAAGGCGCAGCAGTCGGCCAGGGTGAAGTCTTCGCCGGCCACATAGGGGGCGAACCGCGCCAGGCGCTGAAAAGCCGAGATGTTGCGCGCGAGTTGCGCCCGCACGCGCGCGTTGGTGGCCTCGTCGGCGCTGCGCCCTAAGAACGCTGGGCCATAGAGCTCACGGGCCACCAATTCCAGGTGCAGGTCGATGTAGGTGCACAGCTCACGCACCTTGGCCGCGGCGAAGGGGTCGGCCGGCATCAAGGCCGGTTGCGGCTGCAGCTGTTCGAGGTACTCCACGATGACCTGGCTTTCGCACAGCGCGCCCTGCGGCGTGCGGATGAAGGGCACCTTGGCCAGCGGAGATCCGCTGAGCACGGCCTCATCCTTGGAGCCGGTCATGACCAACTCTTCCTGGAAGGGAATGTTCTTTTCCAGCAGCACCAGCTTGACCTTGTTGTAGTAATTGCTGATGGCAAAGCCGCAAAGCGTGATCATGTGGAGGGTTCCTTCTTGGTATGGGATTGGGTGTGGGGGTTGGGGCCCGGCGCCGCTGGTTGCTGAGCCGGACGGTTCACCAGCCAGATGCCCACCCCCACCGCCACCAATGCGGCCAACAGGCGTGGCGTGGCGGGCTCGCCCAGCAGCATCATGCCCGCGAGCAGGCCCGACAGCGGTGTGAGCAGGGTAAAGGATGCCAGCCGCGTGGCGGGGTAGTGGCGAATCAGCCAGAACCACAGCAGGTAGCTGGCGAAGGTGATGACCACGATCTGGAAGAACATCGAGCCCAGGGCCAGCGATGACCAAGATGCCGGCCAGGGCTCGCCCAAGCCCCAGGCCACCAGGCCGAGCAGGGGCGCTGACACCGCGAGCTGGTAAAACAGTGTCTTCTCCGCCGGTGCGGAACTCAGCTTGGTGGCGCGGATGGCCAGTGTGGTGGCCCCCCAAAACAAGGCCGCCAGCAGGCCCATCGCATCGCCCAGCCACTGCATCGGGCCGGCCGCTGGCGCACCGAACCCTTCGAAGAACGCTGCTGCCACGCCGCCGAAGGCTGTCACCAGACCCAGCCACTGGGCCGGTCGCAAGCGTTCGCTCTTGGTGATCCAGGGCATGCCCAGCGCCACGACGAAGGGGCTGAGGTAGATGAAGACGATCATGCGTGAGGCATGGGTGTACTGCAGTCCCCAGAAGATCATGCCGAACTCGGCGGCGAACAGGGCGCCGGCCAGTAGACCGCCAGGCAGCGTGCCATCGCGCTCGAACAGCGTGATACCCCGCCAGCGCGACCAGGCCAACACCAGCAGCGCAGCCCCCAGTGACCGCAGGGCAGCCTGGGTCAGCGGTGGAATTTCGGGCAGGGCCGCCTTGGCGGCCGATTGGTTGATGCCCCACAGCACGCAGCACAGAAGGATGCACACCAGCGCGGTGGCGTCCAGTGCGGAGCGTCGTTCACTCATGTTCGGTTGGTGCAGGGCGAAGCCGCCGACAAATCCCAATGATGCCATCCATCAGTGCCGCCGCAGCCACCCCGGCCAGTACGCCGCAGCCGTGCGCATGCCCTGCCACCACATGCCCGGGCGCATCGGGCAGCGGCTGAGCGGGCGGCATGGCCGAACCGTTCCCGCCGGCCGTGAGCTGCTGAAGGGCCGGGACCTCCAGCCACAGCTTCATGAGGATCGCTACGGTAACGGCGGCACCGACCGCGCGATGCGCACCGCGCGAATGCCATAGCAAGTGCCAACACACGATCGCAGCCCCGGCATGAAGCGTGGCCGACAGGCCGGCATAACGGGCCAGCGAACCGGTGTCGGTGAAGAGCAGAGCTTGCGCCAGCGGCCAGGCCAGGAGCCAGGCGAGGGCCTGAGCCGAGCCGACGCGTGCGGTCCACCCCCACGCACCCACCACGGCGGTGGCCCACAGGTTGGCTTGGAGATGGGCGGAGTTCACATGCACGAGGGCGGCGCTCCACCAGCGCCATGCCTGGCTGGCGTCTGCTGGGAATGAGGCGTACCAGCCCCACATCACGCTGCCCTGCGCACCCATCCACCCCCAGGCCAGGGAGCTGGCAACAGCCAGGCCCAAGGCCATCAGCGGCCAAGCCGCTCGGCTCAGCCGAACACGGCCGTCCACAGGTCCATGACCGCTTGATGCTGAGCCTGCAGCTCCGCAGGTTCGAAGTGCGTGGCCTGCTCGTCCAGGCGTGCACGGTGTTGGGCGCGGCGCAACTCGCGGTAGGCGTCGGCCGCCCGTTTGCCGCAGCCCGGCGGCAGGAGACCGCAGGCTTCCGCTGACTGCAGCAGGGCGATGTTGCCGCTGTTGGTCTGAAGCTCGGGGTGCTGCGCGCTGTGGGCCAGCACCAGGTACTGCACGGCGAATTCGGCATCCATCATGCCGCCCGGGCTGTGCTTCACGTCGAACCGGCCTGCGGGCACGGGACGCGACTCACGCACCTTTTCCCGCATGGCGCGCACCTCTTCACGAAGCGCCAGCGACTCGCGGTGGGCGCAGAGCACGCCACGGCGCACCCGATCAAAGCGCTCGGCCAGTCGGGGCACGCCCGCACACCAGCGGGCACGCGTGATGGCCTGGTGCTCCCAGGTCCAGGCGGTGTTGCTGCCCCGTCCCGACTGGTAGCGCTCGAAGGCGTCCATCGAGGTGACCAGCAGACCCGATTGGCCGTTGGGCCGCAGCGCCGTGTCGATGTCGAAGAGCTCACCGCTGTTGGTGCGCAAGGTCAACCAGGTCAGGAGCTTGCGGACGAAAGCGCCGTAAACCTCCTGCGCTCGCTCGTCCTCATCTTCGTAAAGGAAGACGAGGTCGAGGTCACCTCCATAGCCCAATTCCTTGCCCCCGAGCTTGCCGTAGGCGATCACGGCCAGCTGCGGGCCTTCTTCCACACTGCGGTGGCGCTGCTTGAAGTGCGACCAGGCCCACTGCAGGGTCAGGTCGATCATGGTGTCTGCCAGGGCCGAGAGGTCGTCGGCCACCTGCTCGACGGTGATGCGGCCCTCCACATCCCGTACCAGGGTCCGGAACACCTCGGCGTGGTGGGCTCGGCGCAGGGTGTCCAGCAGTGACTCTTCGGACGCTTCGCCCGAGCGGATCCAGGCGGCGTGTCGCGACTGCATCTCCTGCGTGAAGTCCGCGCGGTCGAAGCGTTCGCGCAGCTGTCGCTCATCGGCCAGCTCGTCGATCACGCCGGGGTGGCGCAGGAGGTAGCGCATGGGCCAGCGCGCCAAGCCAAGCAGCCGCAGCAGGCGGCGTTGCACCTCGGGCCGCTCCACCAACAAGGTGAGGTAGCTTTCCCGGCGCAGCAGCGGGTCCAGCCAGTCGACGAACCGAAGTGCTGCCTCCACCGTGCACTCCCCGGCTTCGATGGATTCGTCTGCACGCAGCATCAGGCGGGCCAGGCGCAGCCGGCTTTCCTCCTTCAGCGACGCCACCTTGGGCTGTGCGGTCCAGTGCTTCAGGCGTTCGCGCAGGGCCTCGGGCAGCCGATCCAGGAAGGCCTCGGCATCCACCGGCAAGACCGGCTTGTGACAGTTGACGCAGGGCTTGCCGTTGGCGCTCGGTCCGGGGTCGCGCCCATCGTGCAGCAAGGAGTCGAACTCGCTGGCCACGAACTCACGGGTCAGGCCCAGTTCCTCGAGCAGGGCGCAGGCGTCGGCGTTGCAGGGCAAGCCCATGCTGGCACCGATCCACGCCAGGTCGCCATCGGCCGTGGGCAGCAGGTGGGTCTGCTGGTCGTCCAGGTACTGGATGCGGTGTTCAACCCGTCGCAGGAACGTGTAGGCCTGTGCCAGCCGTTGCGCGGTCTGCGGCCGCATCAGGCCATGGGCCACCAACTTGGTCAGGCTCTTGAGCGTGGAGCGGCTGCGGATCTCCGGGAACTGTCCACCGCGCACCACCAACAGCAATTGCACGATGAACTCGATCTCGCGTATGCCGCCGCGCGAAAGCTTCACATCGTTGGCCCGCTCTGGGCGCCCCGCCGCGCGACGCTGAGCCTCCTCACGGATCTTGCGATGCAACTGGCGAAGGCCCTCGAAGACGCCGTAGTCCAGGTACTTTCGATACACAAAGGGGCTGATCGAGGCGCCCAGCGCCTGCGCACGCCCCGAGTTGACGGCCTCGCGCGGTGCCACCACGCGGCTCTTGAGCCAGGCCAGCCGTTCCCACTCTCGCCCCTGCACATGCAGGTAGTCCTCAAGCATGGCCAGGCTCACCACGGGTGGGCCGGAATTCCCGTTCGGGCGAAGGGCCAGGTCCACACGAAACACGAAACCGTCGTCGGTCACGTCACCGATCAGGCTGTAGATGCGCTTGACGACTTGGCTGAAGAACTCATGTGCGGTGATCGGCACCGCCCCGTCGGTCAGGCCATCGTCTTCATACACATAGACCAGGTCGATGTCAGAGGAGACATTGAGCTCGCGCGAGCCGAGCTTGCCCATGCCCACCACCCACAGGTCAATGGGCAGGCCTGCCTCGGTACGGGGCTGACCGTGACGCTGACCCTCCTCGGCGCGGGCTTGCGCCAGTGCGCGCTCCAGGGCCACTTCGGCCAACTCGGTCATGGCCTGAGTCACGGTTTCCAGTGGCGCGCCCTGTTCCACATCCAGAACCGCCAAGCGCTCGATCACCAGATGGCGCGCCACGCGAAGGGCCGAGGGCAGCGGGCGACCAGCGGCCATCAGGGTGTCGATCAGGGCGCCGATGCGCGCCGTGTCGGGTGCACCCAGGGGCATGGCAGCGGTTTCGGCGGCATAGCGCCGACGGACTCGCTGCACGAAACGGCTGTGGTCGGCGGTCACACCCACCGGTACTTTGAGGTCGTTCATGCGGGCGGCGACCCCCACTCATCGAACACCGCCCCAACCGTGGCACAGTTCGCCTGGAACGCAAACGCCATGGCCGCCCAAGAGGAAACCGAAACCGTCAGGATGGATCGTAGAGATCTGCCCGGTTCGGGTCGTTCTGTGCTGAAGGTCATGGCGCGTGCGGCTGGGGTACTGCTGGTGTCGGCCTGGGTGCTGTTCCTGCTGGCCTGGATCGGACTCTACGGTGTTTTGCTGCCCCGCGTCGGCGCATGGAAACCCGAGATCGAAGCCCGGGCTTCATCGGCCTTGGGCGTGGCCGTTCGGATCGGGCAAATCGAAGTGCCGGCTTCGGCCTGGGTGCCGGCCCTGGTGCTCAGTGAAGTGGCCCTGCTCGACGATCAGGGGCGTACCGCGCTGCGCCTGCCGCGGGTGTCGGCCGCCTTGTCCCTGCAGTCGCTGCTGAGCTTCGAACTGCGGTTTGAGCAGCTGCTGATCGAGGACGCCGCGCTGGAGGTTCGCCGCGACCCGGCAGGCCGGATCCGGGTTGGGGGGATGAGCCTGGACGATGAGACGCCCGAGCCCATGGACGGAACCCAGCAGGCCCTGGACTGGCTCTTGGCCCAAGGCGAGTTCGCCATCCGCCGTGGGCAAGTTCGATGGGTGGACGAGTTGCGCGGCGCGCCGGCCCTGGTGCTGCAGGACGTGGACTTTGTGTTGCGCAACGGCCTGCGCCGACATGACTTCCGCTTGGACGCCACGCCGCCGCCCGAGTGGGGCCAACGCGCCAATCTCAGGGGCCGTTTTCGCCACGGGCTGTTCATCAACCGCTCCGACTGGCGGCAGTGGGTGGGCGAGGTGTACGCCGAACTGCCCCAAGCCGACGTCAATGCGATGCGCCAGCACCTGGATCTGCCCACGGAGTTGCAAGGCGGGCAAGGCGCGGCACGCGTGTGGGTGGATGTGGACCGCGGACGGCTTCGCGGGGCCACCGCCGATGTGGCCCTGCGTGAGGTCAGCCTGCGCTGGCCGGGCGTGAGCCAGACCATGGCCTTCGCCCGCTTCGACGGCCGGCTGTCCGCCCGCCAGGATGCACAGTCGGTGACCCTGGGATTGGAACGCGTGGGCTTCACCACCGGTGCGGGGCAAGCCTGGCCGGCCAGCGACATGAAGCTCGTGCTGCGTCACGCGCCGGCGGCATCAGGGTCATCTGCGGCATCAGCAGCACCAGCGGCCGTTGCTGGCAAGGGCGCGGCCGACGACGCCGAGCCGATGCTGCCACTTTTGTTCGACGGCCTGGCCGGCCGGGTGATCACGGGCGGCGAGTTCAGTGCGGCCGAACTGGACCTGGGCCTGATGGCCTCGGTGGCGGGTCGGGCACCCTTGGGTGCTGCGGTGCATCGCCAACTGGCCAGCCTTGCACCCCAGGGCCGCATACAGGACATGAAGGCCAGTTGGGAGGGTTCAGTCGATCGGCCGACCCGCTATCGGGTGGTGGCGCGGCTGGAATCGCTGGGTCTGGAGCCTGGCGCCGCCGGCGAATCCGGTTCGCTGGGTCGACCGGGCGTGCGTGGCGCGACCATTGCGCTGGAGGCCTCCGAGAACGGCGGCCGCGCCGACATCATGGTCAAGCAAGGTGCGTTGGTGTTTCCCGGATTGTTCGAACAGCCCGAGTGGAACTTGGACGATCTGCAGGCACGACTGAGCTGGCAGCTCAAGGACGAGGTCGAGCTGAGGCTCTCGCCCCTGACCTTGCGCAGCGCCGATGCGCAAGGTGAGGTGCAGGCCACCTGGCGCGGCAGTTGGCAGGATGCGGCCGCGGGGCTGGGCGTCTTGGACCTCACTGCCCGCATCCCGCAGGCACGCGCCGAGAGCCTGTACCGCCTGCTGCCCACGACGGTACCGGCGAACACTCGCAGCTACCTCAAGCGCGCGGTGCGCGGGGGCCGGCTCCAGGACGTGAGCCTTCGGGTCAAGGGTGATCTGGCGCAGTTTCCCTTCGACCGTCCGGGAGCCAAGGGCGAGTTCCGCGTGAACGGCGCATGGCGTGATGGCACCTTCGTCATGATGCCGGAGGAACCTGGCTATCCGGCTTGGCCGGAAGCCACGCGTGTGGATGCCCGCATACGGGTCAGCGGCCACAAGCTGGAGTTCAGCGAGGTGCGTGGCCGGCTGATGGGCATGGACGTCCTGCGCACACAGGGCCAGATCGATTGGCAGCAGCCCTCGGTACCCTTGATCTTGGATCTGCAGGCCCGCGGCGCGGCGCAGGACTTTCTTCGCTATGTGCAGGCCACACCGATCAACGATTGGACGTCTCGGGTGCTCAGCAGTGCGCAGGCCACGGGCAACGCCACACTGGGCCTGAAGCTGGAGGTGCCGCTGGTGGGTCCGGACCCGGCGCGTGTCAAGGGAAGCGTGCAGCTGGGGGGCAACGACCTGCGCCTGGTTCCGAACTTGCCACCCCTGCAGCAGGCGCGCGGGCGGGTGGACTTTTCCGAAAAGGGGTTTCAGGTCGTGGGGACCACGGCCCAGCTGCTCGGTGGTGAGGTTTCCCTGGACGGCGGCATCGCCGTGGGCGGGTCGCAGCGCTTGAACCTCCAGGGCACCGCCCTGGCGGCCGCGATTCGTGCCGCACCCGAGTTGGCATGGCTCACCCCGCTGTCTGCCTCGCTGAGCGGGCAGGCACCCTATCGCTTGAGCGTTGGGGTCGGTGCGGCTGTGAACGGCGGCCAACTCAATTGGGTGCTCACCTCGCCCCTGAGTGGCTTGGGCATTGACCTGCCCGCGCCCCTGAAGAAGCCGGCAGCGGCGAATTGGGGGGCCACGCCGCTGCGTGTCGAGCTTTCCGGCCTGGGCGGCGCCGTGGGTGCCGAACGCGAGCGGGTGGATGTGCAGTTGGGCCGCCTGGTGCAGGCCCGCTTCGTGCGCCAAGCGCGCACCGGTGAGTTGCTGGCCGGCGCCGTGGGGGTGGGACTTGCGGAGGCGCCGGACTTGCCGCGCAGTGGAACCGAGGTGAGTGTGGTGGCCGACCACATCGAACTCGATGCCTGGCGCGTCTTGGCCCTGCCGACCGGCCCTGCGGCAGTGGGGGCGACAGGTTCGGCCACCGCCTCCTTGCCCCTTCCCAACGTGGTGAACCTGCGGGCAGCCAGCGTGATGCTGATGGGGCGGCGGTTGGATGCGGTCGTGGCACAGGCGCGGCCCGTCTCGGAAGGGGTTCGCCACTCAGGCTGGCGTGTGGACCTTCAGGCCACACAGTTGGCCGGGCGCGTCGAGTGGCGACCGGCTGAGCCAGGCTCGCGCGATGCCCAGGGGCGGGTCCTGGCCAGGTTGTCCCGCCTGTCGATTCCACCGGCCACCCAGGAGTCTGCCGACGATGGCCTGGGTGACGATCGCATCGAATGGCCGGCGCTGGATGTGGTGGTCGAGGACTTCGAGCTTCGCGGTCGGCGACTGGGTCGCCTTGAGGTCGTGGCCGAAGTTGAACGAAGCGAGCGGGCCGGCCCGGTGGCGCGACCGTTCAGTGGGGATTGGAAGCTCACGCGCTTTGCGTTGTCCAACGCGGACGCCACACTGAACGCCTCGGGTACCTGGGCAGGACTCTCGACGGGATTTCCAACGGCTGAGGCCCAGGGCAAAACGCGCCGCACCGCGATGGATTTCGAACTCGAGCTCAAGGACAGCGGTGCCTTGCTCACACGACTGGGCCTGGAGCAGGCGCTGCGCGCGGGTGCGGGGCGCATCAATGGTCAGTTGGCCTGGCGCGGTTCTCCCCTGAGCCCGGACGTGCGATCGATGCAGGGGCAGCTGCGCCTGGACATGCGCAGTGGCCAATTCCTCAAGGCTGACCCCGGTGCTGCGCGGCTGCTGGGTGTGCTGAGCCTGCAGGCGCTGCCGCGTCGACTGCTGCTGGACT
>JBEAWD010000281.1:0-7741 GCA_041160585.1 Pseudomonadota bacterium
CCTTGCACAAGGCTTGATCGATGTCCCACAGAATGTCCTCAATGTGTTCAATACCCACCGACAGGCGAACCATGTCGGGCGTGACGCCGGCCGCGCGTTGCTGCGACCCGTCCAACTGACGGTGCGTCGTGCTGGCCGGGTGGCTTACCAGTGTGCGCGTGTCGCCGATGTTGACCAAGTGGCTCAGAAAGTGCACCGATTCGATGAATCGCACCCCCTGATCCAGACCGCCCTTCAGGCCAAAGGCCAACAGACCCGAGGCGTTCTTCATCTGCCGCTTCATCAGGGTGTGCTGCGGATGGTCGTCCAGGCCGGGGTAGTTCACCCAGGCCACACGGGGGTCGTCGCGCAGAAAGTTGGCCACCGAAAGGGCGTTGGCCCCGTGCCGTTCCATCCGCAGATGCAGGGTCTCTACGCCCTGCAGGATCTGCCAGGCGCTCATCGGGCTCAGGGCAGCGCCATGAACGCGCAGGCCCTCCAGCCGGCAGCGCATGGTGTAGCCGAAATCGCCGAAGGTCTCGTAGAAGCGGATGCCGTGGTAGCCGGCCGAGGGTTCGGTCATGCCCGGGAACTTGCCGTTGTCCCATGGGAAGCGACCGCTTTCGACCACCACGCCGGCCAGGGTGGTGCCATGCCCACCCAGATACTTGGTGGCCGAATGGATCACGATGTCCGCGCCGTGGGCGATGGGGTTGCACAGAGCCGGGCTGGGCACCGTGTTGTCGATGATCAGGGGCACGCCATGCGCATGGGCCACCTCGGCCACGGCGGCGATGTCCAGCACCACCAGGCTCGGGTTACCCAGGCTTTCGGCGAAGACCGCGCGCGTGTTGGGCCTCATCGCAGCGGCAAAAGCCTGTGGGTCACGCGCATCCACAAAACTGCAGTCGATGCCAAATCGCGCCAGGTCCACCGCCAGCATCGTGAAAGTGCCGCCATACAAGGCCGAGGCGGCCACGACATGGTCGCCGGCCTTCAGCAAGGTCATCAGGGCCAGGGATTCGGCGGCCATGCCGCTGGCCGTGGCCACCGCAGCCCGTCCCCCCTCGAGTGCGGCCACTCGCTCCTCCAGTGCCGCCACGGTGGGATTGGACAGACGCGAGTAGATGTTGCCGAAGGTCTGCGCATTGAACAGTGCCGCGGCGTGTTCGGCCGAGTCAAAGACGAAGCTGGTGGTCTGATAGATCGGCAAGGCACGCGCACCGGTGGCCGCATCCGGAATCTGGCCCGCGTGGACGGCCAGGGTTTCGGGGTGGAAGCGCCGCTCGCCCATCTGATGGCCCATCCGCTCAGCCGCCGCCCCGCCGCGAGCTCAGCACGCCGGTGTTCACCCCGGCCCAGTTCAGGCCCCCGAACAGGCGGGCGTGCTCAATCTTCACGCAGCGGTCCATGACGCTGGCCATGGCGGCCTCACGCACCAGGGCGTCGGCCTCCAAGTTCTTGACACCCAACTGTTGCCACAGGCACTTGGCGCCGATGGCCACTGCGCTGCGGGCCAGGGGCAGCACGTCTTCGGTGCGGCGGAACACGTCGACGATGTCCACCGGTTCCCGGACCTCATCCAAGGACGAGACACAGGTTTCGCCCAAGATCGTTTGCCCCGCGTATCGCGGGTTCACCGGGATGATGCGGTAGCCATGCTGCTGCATGTACTTCGCCGCGAAATGGCTGGGGCGGTTCCAGTCGGTTGACAGGCCCACCACCGCCAGCGTACGGCATTCACGCAGCAGCGCCCGGAGGTCGGCGTCGGACGGAGGAACCGGGTCGGTCATGATCGTTCGATCTTAGCGCCGGCTGATACACTTTCTCTCGTCAGGAGAGCGTCGGCCATGTGCCGGCCGCCGAAGGCGCAGAGCTGCGGCTCGAACGCTCAGGTACCCAGGACTGACTTTCCTCCTCGCTGGAGAGAGGCATGCCACGGTGGCCCCGCCACCCGGAGCGTGCCCACCGAAGGGGCAAGGGTCACCGGTCGCAGGACGCGGTGCCCCGAATCTCTCAGGTAAAGCGGACAGTGGGGGCCCGGTGCATGGCCGGCAGCCAATTGGCTGCGGCCGTGCAATTGAACGAGCCCCCGCAGACGCGCCATCGTCGGTGCGCTGCGGCCCAGTGAAGGTCGCCATGTCCTCCGATTCTGCCGCCGAGTGTGTCGGCCACCCACTGTTGACCACACCGTTGCACGCGCTGCACCGCGAAATCGGCGCCCGGATGGTGCCCTTCGCCGGCTACGACATGCCGGTGCAGTACCCGGCAGGCGTCATGGCCGAGCATAAGCACACCCGCAGCGCCGCCGGCCTGTTCGACGTGTCGCACATGGGCCAGATCCGCCTAGATGGTCCAGATGCCGCCGCCGCCCTCGAAACGCTCGTGCCGGTGGACGTCATCGGCCTGAAACCCGGACAGCAGCGCTACGCCTTCTTCACCAACGAAACCGGCGGCATCCTGGACGACCTGATGATCGTGCGGCCGGCGCCCGAGGACGGCTTCGGCGACCTCCTGCTGGTGGTCAACGCCGCGTGCAAGGACGCCGACCTCGCCCATCTGCGGCGCCACATCGGCACGCGCTGCACCATCACCCCCTTGCCTGAACGCGCCCTGCTCGCCCTGCAAGGCCCTTTGGCGGTAGACCTGCTGGCGGCCCTGAATCCGGCCGCCGCCGAACTGCGCTTCATGCAGGGCCGCGCGATGTCCCTGGCCGGTGCCGCCTGTTTCGCCACCCGCAGCGGCTACACCGGTGAAGATGGCTACGAGATCTCCGTACCCGAGGGGCAGGCCGAACACCTGGCCCGCACCCTGTTGGCCGACCCACGCGTCAAACCCGTCGGGCTGGGTGCCCGCGATACGCTGCGCCTGGAAGCCGGTCTGTGCCTCTACGGTCATGACATCGATGCCGGCACCAGCCCCATCGAAGCGGGTCTTCAGTGGGCCATTCAAAAGGTGCGCCGCCCCGGTGGTGAGCGCGCGGGCGGCTACCCCGGGGCCGAGCGCATAGGCCGCGAACTCAGCGAGGGCGTCAAACGCAAGCGCGTGGGCCTGGTGGGCCAGGAGCGCGCTCCCGTGCGTGAGGGCGCCACGCTGCACGACGCCACAGGCGCCACCGTGGGCCGCGTCACCAGCGGCACGCTGGGCCCCACCGTCAACCAACCCGTGGCCATGGCCTGGCTGGATGCTGCGCATGCCACCGCCGGTGCCGTGGTGCACGCAGACGTCCGCGGCAAGCGACTGCCCATGACGGTGACGGCAATGCCCTTTGCGCCGCACCGTTACGTGCGTTGAGGCATCCCCACAAGCGCACGCCCATCCGTCCAACCGTCAACACCCCCTACCCTTCAACCGCCACACGAAAGAGCACCATGAGCACCAAGTTCACCACCGACCATGAATGGGTCAACGCCGCCGATGCCGCCGCTGCCGTGGTCGGCATCACCGTGCATGCCCAGGACGCGCTGGGTGATGTCGTCTTCGTTGACCTGCCTGAAGTGGGCAAGACCTACGCGCAAGGCGAAGTCGCTGGCGTGGTCGAAAGCGTGAAGGCCGCCGCCGATGTGTACATGCCGGTCAGCGGCGAAGTGGTGGAGGTCAATGAGGCTCTTCGCGACGACCCGTCGCTGGCCAACTCCGCCCCACTGGATGCCGGCTGGTTCTTCAAGGTGAAGCTGTCCAACCCGTCGGAACTCGATGGGCTGATGGACGGCACCGCCTACGACGACCTGCTCAAGACGCTGTAAGCGCCTGACGCCTAAAGCCTCGCACCCAACGCCCGCTGACGACCACCGACGCCAAGAGCCCACCATGCTGATGTCTGCCCTGACCCCCTTGAGCGACCTCGAGAACGCCATCGAGTTCCGCGCCCGTCACCTCGGACCCGATGCCCAGGACGAGGCCAAGATGCTGTCGGTGATTGGCGCGGCTTCGCGCCGCGCGCTGATCGAGGCGGTGGTGCCGCGCAGCATCGCGCGTGGCCAGGTGATGGACCTGCCGGCCCCGGTCACCGAAGCCCAGGCGCTGGCCGAGCTTCGCGCCGTGGCCTCAAAGAATCAGGTGCTGCGCAGCTTCATCGGCCAGGGTTACCACGACACCCACACCCCGGGCGTCATTCTGCGCAACATCCTGGAGAACCCGGCCTGGTACACCGCCTACACCCCCTACCAAGCCGAAATCTCTCAGGGCCGCATGGAAGCCCTGGTGAATTTCCAGACCATGGTGTGCGACCTTACCGGTATGGCCATTGCCAATGCCTCTATGCTCGATGAAGCCACCGCCGCGGCCGAGGCCGTCACGCTGGCCAAGCGAAGCGTCAAGAGCAAGAGCAACAACCTGATCGTCGCGGGTGACTGCCATCCCCAGACCATCGAGGTCATCCGCACCCGCTGCGAGCCCCTGGGCCTTTCGGTCAAGGTGGGCTTCGCGCCTGGCCTCATGCAGGAAGGCGACTACTTCGCGGTGGTGGCGCAATACCCTTCCACCTCGGGTCTCATCCACGACCTGCGCGACGTGATCGCACAGGCGCACGCACAGCAAGCGGCCTTCATCGTGGCCACCGACCTGTTGGCCCTCACGCTCCTGGTGCCCCCGGGCGAACTGGGCGCCGACATCGTGGTCGGCAATTCACAGCGCTTTGGCGTGCCCATGGGTGCCGGTGGCCCGCACGCAGCCTTCTTGGCCTGCCGTGACGAGTTCAAGCGCTCCATGCCCGGCCGACTGGTGGGCGTGAGCGTGGATGCGCACGGCGCACCGGCCTACCGCCTGGCCCTGCAGACACGCGAGCAGCACATCCGCCGCGAGAAAGCCACCTCCAACATCTGTACCGCGCAGGTTCTGCTGGCCGTGATCGCCAGCATGTATGCGGTGTATCACGGCCCGCAGGGCTTGAAGCGGATCGCACAGCGCGTGGCCAGCTACACCGCCATCCTGCGCCAGGGCTTGAGCCACCTGGGCTTCTCGAAGATCACGCCGCACGCCTTCGACACCCTGGCCATCGACACAGGGCCCCATACCGACGCGATCTTGCAGCGCGCGCTGCACGGCGGCGCCAATCTGCGCAAACTCTCCGCCACCGCCCTGGGCGTGAGCCTGGACGAGACCACGACGCGCCAGGACGTGATGAACCTTTGGTCGTGGTTCGCCACGCAGGGCCAGCCCCTTCCGTCCTTCGACGCCTTCGAAAAAGGCATCGACAGCCTCATCCCCGAAAGCCTGCGCCGCACCAGCACCTACCTCACGCATCCGGTCTTCAACCGCTACCACTCGGAAACCGAGATGCTGCGCTACATCCGGCGCCTGTCTGACAAGGACCTGGCCCTGGACCGCACGATGATCCCGCTGGGATCGTGCACGATGAAGCTCAACGCCACCAGCGAGATGATCCCCATCACCTGGCCCGAGTTCGCTCGCCTGCACCCCTTCGCGCCGGCCGAGCAGTTGGCCGGCTACGAGCAGATGGATGCAGACCTTCAGAAGTGGCTGAGCCAGGCCACCGGCTATGCAGGCATCAGCCTGCAGCCCAACGCCGGCTCGCAGGGTGAATATGCCGGGCTGCTGGCCATCCGCGGCTGGCAGCGCGCACGGGGCCAGGGCCATCGCCATGTGTGCCTGATACCCGAGTCCGCACACGGCACCAACCCGGCCAGTGCCCAGATGGTGGGCATGAGCGTTGTGGTGGTCAAGTGCGACGCCATGGGCAATGTGGACCTCGAGGACCTGCGCGCCAAGTGCGAACAGCACAGCGAGAACCTGGCCGCCATCATGATCACCTACCCCAGCACCTACGGCGTCTTCGATGTGCGGGTGAAGGAGTTGTGTGCACTCGTGCACCAACATGGCGGCCGCGTGTATGTCGACGGCGCCAACATGAACGCTTTGGTGGGCGTGGCCGCCCCAGGCGAGTTCGGTGGTGATGTGAGCCACCTGAACCTGCACAAGACCTTCTGCATCCCGCACGGGGGTGGCGGCCCGGGCGTCGGCCCGGTGTGCGTGGTGGAAGACCTCAAGCCCTTCCTGCCCGGTCACCACACGGCCACCGGTGTGCAAACACCGGTGGGCGCTGTTTCCGCCGCGCCGCTGGGCAATGCCGCCGTACTGCCCATCAGTTGGATGTACGTCCGCATGATGGGTGCCGAGGGCCTGCAGACCGCTACCGAAGTGGCCATCCTCAGCGCCAACTACGTGGCTGCGCGCCTGGCCGATCACTACGCCATCCACTTCAGCAGTGGACTGTCCACGCTCAAGGGTGGCGGCGTGGCCCACGAATGCATCCTCGACCTGAGACCCCTGAAGGACAGCAGCGGCGTCACCGCCGAGGACGTGGCCAAGCGCCTGATCGACTACGGCTTCCACGCCCCCACGCTGAGCTTTCCCGTGGCCGGCACCCTGATGGTGGAGCCCACCGAGAGCGAATCGCTCGAGGAACTGGATCGGTTCTGCGACGCGATGGTTGCAATACGCCAGGAAGTCGCGCGCATCGAAAAGGGCGAGTGGTCGCAAGACGACAACCCGCTGAAGCATGCCCCGCACACGGCCCAGGCGGTGTGTGCCACCGAGTGGGCGCATGGCTACAGCCGTGAAGCGGCCGCCTACCCGCTGAACAGTCTGCGCCGCAACAAGTACTGGAGCCCCGTGGGACGGGTGGACAACGTCTGGGGTGACCGAAACCTCAGCTGCAGTTGTCCGCCCGTGAGCGACTACGCCTGAGACAGCTGTGTCACCCGCGCCGCTTGGTGCTCTTGCGGCCCACCTTGGCCGAGGCCTTGGCGCCAACCGCAGCTCGCGGGGCCTTGCTGGTCTTGTCCCGACTGCCGGACTTGCCCGCCTTGCGGCCAGCTGCGGCGGCTCGGCCGGTGGCGACCTCTCTGGCCACTTTCGCCACTTTCGCCTTTCGAGCCGCCTGCCTCAACTCGCGATCGGCGCGCTCAAGCCCTGACCACTCGTCCACGGCCGACGGTGCGGTCGGCGACAGGTCATCGCCGGCGATTCCGCCTTGCTCGGTCGCCTCACCCCGCGCCACGCCAGGCCCCCTGCCAGCTTTGCCCTTGTCCGCCTTAGCGCGGTGGGCAGATCCTGCGCGAGGCGTATCCGCTTGGCCTTCACGGACCAAACGGAAATCGATCCTTCGGCCATCCAGGTCGACTCGGGAGACCTGTACACGTACCCTTGAACCGACGGCGTAGCGCACACCGGTGCGCTCTCCGCGCAGCTCCTGCCGCACTTCATCGAACCGGTAGTACTCGCCACCGAGCTCCGTGATGTGGATCAGACCTTCCACATACAGCTCATCGAGCTGCACGAAAAGCCCGAACGAGGTCACTGCACTCACGGTACCAGCGAACTCTTCGCCCAAGCGGTCGCGCATGTATCGGCACTTGAGCCAGGCTTCGACATCGCGCGAGGCCTCATCGGCGCGCCGCTCATTGGCCGAACAGTGCTCCCCAGCGGTCTGCCACAGCGCGATTTCGGCCGCTGCCTTGCCCGACTTGGTGGGCAAGGCCGTGCGCACCGGCCCCGTCGTACGGGCCGCAGCCTGCCCTTTGCCGTCCGCAGGCGCCTGTCGCATCGGTCGACGGTATTGCCCCGAGGTGGCCGCCGACGACACGGCCGGCAGCGGACCCAGGTGGTAGCGCTTACCCAACAGGATGGCCTTGATCACCCGGTGCACCAGCAAGTCCGGGTAGCGCCGGATCGGGCTGGTGAAGTGGGCATAGGCCTCGTAGGCCAGCCCGAAGTGGCCGCTGTTGACCGCGGTGTAGAT
>JBEAWD010000068.1:0-10298 GCA_041160585.1 Pseudomonadota bacterium
AGGCAGCCACCTCGGCGCGGTCGCCTGGGTGGCCGATGCCCAGGCGCAGCCGCCAGTAGTTGGGCGTGCCCAATTGGGCTGTGATGTCCTTCAGGCCGTTGTGCCCGGCCGACCCGCCACCCTGCTTGAGCTTGACCTGACCGGGCAGCAGGTCGAGTTCGTCGTGCACGACCATAACCGACTCGGGAGGAATCTTGAAGAACCGGACCAGCGCGCCGACGGACTTGCCGCTGAGGTTCATGTAGGTTTGCGGCTGCAGCAGCCAAACCGGGCCATCGACACCGGCCAGCGGCGCGTTCACTCGAGCGACCTCACCGAAGTAGGCCTTGTCCGGCGAGAGCCTGGCCTTGAGGCGGTGAGCGGCTTCGTCGACCCACCAGAAGCCGGCGTTGTGTCGGGTGTCTTCGTATTCAGGGCCTGGGTTGCCCAGGCCGACGATGAGGCGGATCATGGGTCGGATTATCCGGGCCGCCAGGGCCGCAGGCCATCCGCGCGGCACGCTCCTGGGTGTGAGCCGAATAGGGGTTGGGGTGGACCCGAGGCCATGCCAAAGACCGGCTCAGGAAATGAGAAAGGGGCACCGCAGTGCCCCTTCGCATGCATGAACCACAAGCGGTTCGCTCTTCGGCCGAAGCCGCCGCGATCACTTCTTGTTCTGCTTCTCGTCCTTCTTGCCCTTGCCCTTGGCAGGCGCGGCCGCAGGTGCGGCGGCGGTGACGATCTCTTCCTCGGCCTTGGGTTCGGCCACGGACACGATCACCGGGTTCAGGCTGCCGTGACGCACGATCTTGGCGCCCTCAGGAGCCACGATATCGGACACGTGCAGGGACTTGCCGCGCACCAGGTTCGACAGATCGACGCTGATGTACTCGGGCAGGGCCACGGCCAAGCACTCGATTTCCACTTCGGTGGCCACGTGCGACACGACGCACTTGTCGGTCTTGACGGCCGGCGAATTCTCCTCGCCCACGAAGTGCAGCGGCACCTTCTTGCGCAAACGGGTGGTCTCGTCCACGCGTTGGAAGTCGATGTGCAGCACCTGCTGGCGCCAGGGGTGCATCTGGAAGTCGCGCAGCAGGACCTTTTGTTCCTTGCCGGCCAGTTCCATGTCCAGGATGGACGAGTGGAAGGATTCCTTCTTGAGGGCGTGGTAGAGCGCGTTGTGATCGAGTTCGATCATCGAGGGCTCACCGGCACCGTAGACGATACCGGGCACCTTGCCGGCGTTGCGCAGGCGGCGGCTCGCTCCGGTCCCCTGCAGGGTGCGCTCAAAGGCGACGAATTTCATGAATGACTCCAAGTAGAGCTCGAAGCCCGCGACCAGGCTTC
Source organism: Pseudomonadota bacterium (assembly GCA_041160585.1). Taxonomy (GTDB): domain Bacteria; phylum Pseudomonadota; class Gammaproteobacteria; order Burkholderiales; family Burkholderiaceae_C; genus RFTU01. Next base: position 1,330 of record JBEAWD010000068.1, read on the forward strand.
GAAGGAAAAAGACCTTGGGGGCGGTTGCCCTTGAGGTCGGCGGTATCGGTATGCAGCGCCCCGGATGGGCCGCTCCACGCCGAATGGAGAGGGATCAGAAGTTGTTGTTCTGCTCCGCAAACAGGGAAGTCACCGATTCACCGTCGCTGATGCGGCGGATCGTTTCGGCGAACAGGAAGGCCACTGAGAGCTGGCGAATCTTGCCGCAGGCAGCCGCATCAGCAGACAGGGGAATGGTGTTGGTGACGACGACCTCGTCCATCTGGCTGCTGGCGATGCGCTCGACCGCCGGGCCCGACAGGATGGGGTGGGTGCAATAGGCATACACGCTCTTGGCGCCCCGTTCCTTGAGCACCTCGGCGGCCTTGCACAGGGTTCCGGCGGTGTCGATCATGTCGTCCATGATCACGCAGTTGCGGCCTTCGATCTCGCCGATCACATGCATCACCTCGGACACATTGGCTGCCGGCCGGCGCTTGTCGATGATGGCCAGGTCGCAGCCGAGCTGCTTGGCCAAGGCGCGCGCGCGCACCACACCGCCTACGTCGGGCGACACGACGACCAAGTCCTTGTAGTTCTTGCTCTTCAGGTCGGACAGCAACACCGGCGAGGCGTAGATGTTGTCGACCGGAATATCGAAGAAGCCCTGGATCTGGTCGGCATGCAGGTCCATGGTGAGCACGCGCTCAACGCCCACGGTTTCCAGCAGGTTGGCCACCACCTTGGCGCTGATAGGCACGCGCGTGCTGCGGGGGCGACGGTCCTGCCGCGCGTAGCCGAAATAGGGGATCACGGCGGTGATGCGGCGCGCGCTGGCGCGCTTCAAGGCATCGACCATGATGAGGAGTTCCATCAGGTTCTCGTTCGTGGGCGCGCAGGTGGGCTGCACCACGAAGACGTCGCGGGCGCGGACGTTCTGCTGGATTTCAACGGTGACCTCGCCGTCGGAGAAACGGCCCACGTGCACCTTGCCGAGTTCGACGCCCAGGTGGGTGGCAATTTCCTGCGACAGCCTGGGGTTGGCGTTGCCGGTGAACAGGACGGTGTTGAAAAGCACGGGGAAGTTCTCCGGCGGATCAGAAGCTTTGGCAGGGGAGGAAGGACTCGAACCCTCGCATGTCGGAATCAAAATCCGATGCCTTAACCAACTTGGCGACTCCCCTACACCGGATGCGGCTTGCGCCACACCCTTCAACCTTGCAAGGGCCTGGACCCCTGACTGTGTTCAGCCCAGCTGCTGCACCAGGGGGTGCTGCACCAAGCTCCGACACCAACGCGCCTCCCACTGTTCGGGCTTGGCCTGAAGCAGGCTTTGGCCCGAGGCGGTCGCCATCAAAGGCGCGTTCGCAACGGTTTCTCTTGCAAAGACAGCACTGCCCGAACCGGTCATCTGGCCGTTGCCCCAACGGGACTTCAGCCATTGCACCACCTGAGCGATTTCCGCCTCGTGGGCCATGGCCACGGCTTGGAGATCGTTGCAGGTTTCGAACCCGTGACCGTTCACGTTTCCGTGTGCGGCGCCGTCCCCGTCCAACATGGCGTCCATGACGGACGGGTCTGCAAGAAAGCCCTCTACTATAGCAGCTTTGGAGTCGCGTGTGAGGCGCGGGTCTCGAAAAATGGTCTGGGTGCTCACCCCCACGGGGGGCTTGACCACCAGGTAGTGTCGCGGGCGCAGCGCCACCAGGGTGAGTTGCTCGCCGATGCCCTCGACGATCGCGCTGCCGCCGCCCAGAAAGAAGGGGACATCGGCACCCAGCTTCAGGCCCAGTTCGGCCAGGCGGGCCTTGCTCCAATTCAGGCCCCACAGCCGGTTCAGGCCCATCAGCACGGTGGCGGCGTCCGAGCTGCCGCCGCCCATCCCCGCGCCCGAGGGCAGCACCTTGTCGATGCTGATGTCCGCGCCCTGGGTGCAGCCGCTGGCTGCCTGCAGCAACCGGGCCGCGCGCAGGCACAGATCGTCATCCGGAAGCGCCACACCCAGGTCGTGCCGGCACAACTGGCCATCGCTACGGCCTTCCAGGTGCAGGGTGTCGTGCCAATCGAGCAGCACGAACAGCGACTGCAGCAGGTGGTAGCCGTCGCTGCGGCGCCCGACCACGCGCAGGAAGACATTGAGCTTGGCGGGTGCGGGCAGGTGCGTGAGCGAGGCCATCGTCATGGGATGTTGACGGGCGCGGCCGGCGTGGGCTCGTCCAGCCGCGCGCGTACCGTGATGTCCAGGTCGTTCGGCCGGTCGGGTCGGGCGCTGCGCCGAGCCGTGATCATGCGCTCGTGCCAGCCCGCCAGCGAAATCGACCAACCCAACTGTTCAAAGCCGTCGGACAGCTGTTCATGAGGGGCGCGCGACCAGGGTTCGGCTCGCACCCACTGCAGGATCGCCGCCAGGGGAAGCTCCTGTCCCAGCAGTGTGGTGGCCACCTCATCCAGGGTGGTGCCCGTGCGTTTGCCCTGCGGCGTGAGGATCTCGGCTCCCTGTGGAGTCCAGCGTGCCGTGGCCACGGCGGTGCCGATGACCGTCTGCAGCTGCAAGCTGCCTTCGTCGGCGGTGCCGCTGAACTCGAACAGGAGCGTGCCCCCATCGGTGGCACCGGTGCGCGGTTGATGCACACGCAAGCTCAGCCGTCCGCTGAATTGCTGGGGGCTGGCAGCCTGTACGGTGACCACGCGCGATGCCTCGTCCTGCGCCTGCCACCCTGCGCAGCCGCCAAGGGCCAGGCAGCACATGGCTGCCCACAGCGCACGCGCCACACCCATCAAAGGTCAACCTTGAGGCGGGCCAGGGTGTCGCGCAACACCTTGTTGCGGGCGTCTCGATCGCGCGACTCGCGCCAGATCCTTCGTGCTTCGTCGCGCTGCCCCAGGGTCCACAGCACTTCGCCCAGGTGCGCGCCGATCTCGGTGTCGGGCCGCGCCGCATAGGCCTGGCGCAGCAGTTCGGCCGCGCGGCCGGCTTGACCCTGACGAAAGACCACCCAGGCCAGGCTGTCGGTGATGTAGGGGTCGCCCGGGGAGAGCGCCAGGGCGCGCTCGATCAGGCGGTAGGCCTCTTCCAGCCGGATGCCGCGATCGGCCAGGGAGTAGCCCAGTGCGTTGTGGGCATGCGGGTGATCGGGGCGCAGCTCGATGATGCGCCGCAGGTGGCGTTCCATCTCATCGTGGCGCCCCATGCGCTCGAGCACCATGGCCAGTTCGTACAACAGGTCGGTGTCCTGCGGGTGTTGCTCCAGTACCTGCATCAACAGCGCGCGGGCATCCTTCCAGCGTTCCAGCGTGCGCAGCAGTTGCGCCTCGGCCAGCGATTTGTACAGTGCATCGGCCGGCCGTGATTCCGGTACGGCGCGAATCAAGGCGCGGGCCTGGTCTACCTTGCCCTGGCGCGCGAGCACGAGCGCGCGCCGCGCCTGGATGTCCAGCCTCTGCGTTTGGCCTTCCAGCGGTTTGAGCCAGCGCAGCGCGGCAGCGTAGTCGCCCTGGTCGGTCGCCAACTGCGCCAGCAGCAGCATGGCCCGGGTGCGCAGGGCGTCGGCGCCGCGCGATTCGCCGTCTCCATCGGTTGTTTCTGAGGCAGAAGACGGTTCCCCCAAGGAACCGCTGGCCGCAGCATCGGGCGCGCTGGTCGCGGCAGGGCGGCTTGCCTGCCGCTGGGCCGCATCGAGTTCCAGAAAGCGCGTGAGGGCGGCGGTGGCCTGCGCGCGGTCCTGCGCCTCAGCCGCCACCACACCCAATTGGAACCAGGCTCGTGCGGAATCGGGCATGGCCTGGGTAACCAGGCGCAACTGCACCAGGGCCAGTCCGTGCTGCTGGCGCTGGGCCAACCACTGGGCGTAGCTTTGCCGCACCAGCGGCTCGGCCTTGGGCTGTTCAAGGTAGCTGCGCACCAGGGGCTCGGCTTCAGGGGAATCGCCGAGCATTTCGACCGCCAGCAAGGCCGGCCCCGGTGCGTCGGGCAGCCGCTGCGCCACATCCCGTGCCAGCGACAGCGCCGGTGCGAACTGGCCCGCCTGCATGAGTCCACGCGCCAGAGCGAGCTGCGCCGGCGTGCGCAAGTCCGGGCGCTCAGCCAGGGGAATCAGCAGGGACTGCAGCAACTGCAGAGCGGCTCGAGGGTCGGGGTGGGCCCGCAGCAGGCGCGGCAAGGCGGCGACCGCACCGGGCCTATCCTCGTCGGGCGTGAGTTCGATCAACCGGCGCAGGGGTTCGATCAAGGCGGGCAGGCGGTTGAGTGCCAGCAGGATCCGCACCTGTGCCCTCACCGCTGCCAGCGAGGCGGGGTGCGCCTGCCGCCAGGCATTGGCGGCGTTGAGGGCCTCATTGCCGGCTTGCGCCCGAAGGGCAATGTCCACCGCCCGTTCGAACAGGGTTTCGTCGCGGGTGCGCCTTGCGGCATCAAGCAGCACCGCGTAGGCGGTGCCCGGTTCGCCCAGGCGTAGCTCCAGTTCGCCGATCAGCAATTGGTAGAACAAAGGCGCATCCAGCCGCGAGGGGGGCTGAACAGGCGCAGCAGCCTCCTGCGACTGGGCCACGGCTGAAAACGGCCATGCCAGGCACAGGCAAGCGCCGACCACGGTGCCGACGAAGGTGCTGACCCGGCTGACGGTTGCGGCGCTGCGCGATTTGGGATGAACGGTCATCAGGTGCCTTGTGTGAGCCGCTTTGATGTGAGCCGCTTTGATTCTAGGGAGATTGCCCGCCAATAATGCGGGCCATGCCCGAGTTGCCCGAAGTCGAGGTCACCCGCCAAAGCCTTGCCCCTGCGCTGGAGGGTGCCCGGATCCTGCGCGTGGAGATGGGCAAGCCCCTGCGCTGGCCACTCGGTGTGGAACCCCAGCGTTTGCTGGGTTGTCGCTTTGGCCCCCTGGCTCGGCGGGGCAAGTATCTGTGGATGCCCTTGTTGCATGGCGATTCGACTCCACAGGCGCACGCGGGTTCAGCCAATGACCCACCCGGCGGGCTGTTGGTGCACCTGGGCATGTCGGGCTCTCTGGCCTTCAAGCCCGCAACCGTGCCGCCGGCTGCGCCGGGACTGCATGAGCATGTGCGCATCCACACCGATCGTGGTGTGCTGGGCCTCACCGATCCGCGTCGCTTCGGCGCTGTGGTGTGGGCGCCGGCACTGGACCAGAATCCGGCGGCCAAGCTTCTGGCGGGCCTGGGGCGTGAGCCCGATGACCCGCAACTCAACGATGAGTGGTTCCATGCGCAGTTGCGTGCCCGCCGCGCCCCCATCAAGCAGGTGCTGTTGGCCGGCGACGTGGTGGTGGGTGCGGGCAACATCTACGCCTGCGAGGCATTGTTCGACGCGGGCATCGATCCGCGTCTTCGGGCCAACCGCTTGAGCCGTCCAAGGGCAGCGCGCCTTCTGAGCGCGGTGCGCCACACCCTGGCGCAAGCCCTTGCCTTGGGGGGGTCCACCTTGCGTGACTTCCGCGATGCGCACGGCATGAGTGGTGCGTTTCAGGACCAGGCCAGGGTGTACGGCCGCGAGGGACTGCCCTGCAGCCGTTGCGGCACGCCCATCCGCCGAGTGGTCATGGGCCAGCGCTCGACCTTCTTTTGTCCGACATGTCAAAGGCGGTGAGTTCCTTGGCTGACCGCGGCACAGGTCCGCAGGATTTTGCTGAGCGCGTGGTGGCCTGGCAGCGCCGCTATGGGCGCCACGGCCTGCCCTGGCAAGGCACCCGGGACCCCTACCGTATCTGGCTGTCGGAGATCATGCTGCAGCAGACCCAGGTGTCGACCGTGTTGCGCTACTACGGCAGATTCCTTGAGCGCTTTGCCACGGTGGCAGACCTGGCGAATGCGGGGGTGGAGGAGGTGTTGGCCCTGTGGAGCGGCTTGGGCTACTACAGCCGTGCGCGCAACCTGCACGCCTGCGCGCAGGCCGTGTTGGCGCGCCATGGCGGACGGTTCCCAACCGATGCGGCTGTGCTGGAGAGCCTGCCTGGCATCGGCCGGTCGACGGCCGCTGCGATTGCCGCCTTTTCGGCGGGCCAGCGCGTGGCGATCCTGGACGGCAACGTCAAGCGCGTCTTGGCTCGCCACCGCGCCTTTGGGCAGGATGTGGCCACTCCTGCGGGACTGCGGGCCTTGTGGGACCTTGCGCAGACCTTGCTGCCCAGTGGCGCAGGCATCGAAGCGTATACCCAGGGGCTGATGGACCTGGGGGCCACGGTGTGCGTGCGCAGCCGTCCGCAGTGCGGCCACTGTCCGGTGCAGGCCGACTGCGTGGCCCATGCGCAAGGCCGCCCACAAGACTTCCCGGTGAAGTCCCGCCGCATGAAGCGTGGCGTGCGGTCTTCGGTGCTGCTCATGGCTCTTAGGCCGGGTATGCCGCAGGTGCTGCTGCAGCGGCGGCCGCCCAGCGGCATCTGGGGTGGCTTGTGGACCTTGCCGGTGTTCGATGACGAGGTGCAACTCGAGGCCGCCTTGGCGGTGACGGCGGTGACGGCGGTGACGGTGGTGGGATCGGCCGAGGGGCAGCCCGAGGCTGGACCGGCATGGGAAGCCTTGCCAACGGTCCATCACGCGCTGACGCACCTGGATTGGGCGCTTCAGCCGCGGCGGCTATGGGTGGCCGACGCGCGCGGGGCCCGTGCCTTGTCGGCCGCCTTGGCGCAGGCCTTGCGACCGTCGGTGGATTCAGGGCTGGCGCAAAGCGCGGAGGCCGACCTGTGTTGGATGGGCCTGCAGGAGGCCCTGGCCTGTGGCCTCCCAGCGCCCATTCGGGTGCTGCTGGAAGCGCAGGCGGCCACGCTGGGTTGAGGCCTACTGTCTGGGCCCACGCCCTTGACCCCGCACCACTCCCTTGGTGCGAAGGAACTCATCCACCAACTTCAGCCGCATGACCGGATCTTCGAGTTCCATCAGCCTTTGCTTGGCCGCCAGGCTGATGGGTAGGATTTCGCACCAACGGTTGGCCACCCAGCCGGCCTGACCCAATTCGTGTGGAAGCGCAAAGGGCTCCAGGCCCTGTTCGCGCATGGACGCAATGGCGTCCACCAGGGCCTGCACCGTGCCGGCCAGGGCATCGGGCGGACTGACCGCTTCATCCGGCGCCACCGGGATGCCCTGCGCACGCCACAGCCCATCGGCCTGCTGGTGCGGATGCTGGATCTTCACCCGCTGCGTGCCGATGCAGCGGATCTGCAGGATGCCGGGTTGGTCGGCATCCACCTCCTCGAGTTGGGCCAGGGTGGCGCAGGCCTCCAAACGCGCGGGGGGTTCGCTTCCGACGGGGGCCGATGCGCGCTGGACCTCGGAGCCCTGTTTCAGGCACACCACGCCGAAGGGCTCGCTTTGGCGCAGACAGTGGCCCATGAGGTCGAGGTAGCGCGCTTCGAACACCTTCAGGCCCAGGATGCCACCGGGGAAGAGCACGGTTTGCAGAGGAAACAGCGGTATCGATTCGTACCACTGCGGTGTCAGGCGGGATGGCTGGCTCACTGGGCACCCCCGGCGGCGAGTTCACGGTGGCGAAGCAGTGTCACGACCTGATCCTGGAAGAGCGCAGCCAGCTGCTCGGCCACATAGACCGAACGGTGCTGCCCGCCGGTACAGCCGATGGCCACGGTCAGGTAGCTGCGCTGGTCATGTTTGAATCCCTCCAACCACCGACGGATGAAGTCGGAGATGTGCTGGATCATCTGCTGAGCCTCCGGCTGGCCCTTGAGGTAGTCCATCACGGCGCTGTCCTTGCCGGTTTGGGCGCGCAAGTCGCGTTGGTAGTAGGGGTTGGGCAGGACGCGCACATCGAAGACGAAGTCGGCATCCAGGGGCACGCCGTGCTTGTAGGCGAAGGACTCGAACACGAGCGTGAGCCGGCCGTGTGGAATGCCCAGGAGGTCACGAACCGTACCGCGCAGCTGTGCCGGCAGCAGCTTGCTGGTGTCCACGACGGTGGCCAGGTTGCGGATGTCGGCCATCATCTCGCGTTCCAATGTCAGGGCCTCCACCAGGGCGCGCGGGTCCGCCAATTGGCCTGCGCCGTCCAGGGCGGCACGGCCGGTCAAGGGGTGGGGCCGCCGGGATTCGGAGAACCGGCGCACGAGGACCTCGTTGGCTGCATCCAGAAAGATGGTGCGCAGCTGTAGGCCTTCACCGGCCAGTTGCCGGATCTGGTCGGCCAACACCGAGGGCGAACCGGTGCTGCGAACATCAACGGCCACCGCCACGCGGGGCTCACCCCGCGCCCGCTCCACCTCCAGAAAGGGACGCAGCAGCTCGGGCGGCAGGTTGTCCACGCAGAAGAAGCCGGCGTCCTCCAGGGCGTTCATGACCACCGACTTCCCCGAGCCGGAGATGCCGGTGATGAGCACCAGCTGGCGGTCCGATGGGTTGGCGCGGGTCACGGGGCTCACGGCGTGGTGGAAGAGCGCCCGCTTTCAAGAAGGCTTTGGGCATGGGCGATGCTGGTGGACAGGCGCTCGCCGCCGAGCATGCGGGCCAGTTCGGCCACACGTGACTCACCGTCGACCGGCAGCACCTGGCTGCTGGTGTGGCCGCCCCGCGCCTGCTTGCTGACCACAAAGTGGTGATCCGCGCAGGAGGCCACCTGGGCCAGATGCGTGACGGCCAGTACCTGGCGCCGACGGCCCAGTTGCTTCATCAGGCGACCTACCGTGTCGGCCACGGTACCGCCCACACCGGCGTCGATCTCGTCGAAGATGAGGGTGGAGACACCCCCGGTGTCGTGCTGGGCGGTGGTGACGGCGATGGCCAGCGCCAGGCGCGAGAGTTCGCCGCCGGAAGCCACCTTGGCCAGTGCGCGGGGCTCGCTGCCCTCGTGGCCGGCCACGCGCAGTTCCACCGTTTCACGCCCCCAGGACTGCGGCTGCGCTTCGGGCAGCAGGGCCACTTCGAATCGGCCGCCGGTCATGCCCAGTTGCTGCATGGCCTGTGTGACCTGTTGGGCCAGGCGCGGGGCGGCCTTCTTGCGCGCCTGTGTGGCGGCGGCGGCGACGCGCTCG
>JBEAWD010000090.1:0-4049 GCA_041160585.1 Pseudomonadota bacterium
GGACAGGCGCTCGTGAAGTGGATGAATGAAGGGATCATCACCGCTGTGATCAAGGGGGCGGACGACTGAGGCCCCGCCCAGTCCCGATCGCCTTCTCTCCTTTCCCCGGACAGCCCAGGACACAGGCGCGGCGGGACCACCGGCCGGCAGGCGACACAACGCAGCAGGCCGCCCACCCTGCTACACTTGAAGGCTTTTCGGGGTGTAGCTTAGCCTGGTAGAGCGCTACGTTCGGGACGTAGAGGCCGGAGGTTCGAATCCTCTCACCCCGACCAAAATCCTTCATGAAACCAAGCACTTGGCGGTGTTGTCCGCCTCGGCTTGTGGGATAGTGACGACTATCCTACTGATGGTTTCCAAAGGGCCGGCCCATGGCCCCCGGCAACCGCTGACTCACCCGTGAGCCTGCCCACCTACGCCGCCGTTGGCGCATTGGCCACTGCGGCCCACTACGTCTTGCTGGCCGTGCTGGTGGAGTCGGCTTGGTTGAATCCAGGGCCTGCGGCCGCCTGCGGAGCCTGCCTAGGCGCGGTGGTGGCCTACTGGGGTAACCGGGCCTTCACCTTTCGCGCCACACCGGCCCCCCACGGCCGCGCCATGTGGCGATTCGCCGCAGTGGCCCTGGTCGGTGCAGGGCTCAACGGCCTGATCGTGGCTTGGGGCCACGGCGCGTGGGGGCTGCACTACCTGGTGGCGCAAGCGATCGCCACGGTGCTGGTGATGCTGCTGACGTACCATCTCAACCGATGGTGGACCTTCTCTTGAACCCGGCGGCCACGGGCGGGCCAACGCGGCCGGCGGCGCACGCCTGCCTGTTGACCGTGGTGGTGCCGCTGCTCAACGAGCAAGAGGTATTGCCGGTGCTGCACGCGCGCCTGAAGGCGGCCACGGCGGGCCTGGACGGCCCGGTGGAGCTGCTGTTCATCGACGATGGCAGTACCGACAACTCGGCCACGGTGCTGCAGGGCCTTGCGGCACAAGACCCGAACATCAGCCTGATCCGCTTCTCGCGCAATTTCGGGAAGGAGCAGGCCATGAGCGCGGGGCTGATGGCCGCGTGCGGCCAGGCGGTGGTGATCCTGGACGCCGACCTGCAGCACCCACCCGAACACATTCCCGAGATGGTGGCCGCTTGGCGTGCAGGGGCCGACATCGTGAACATGAAGCGGCGCAGCCGCCGCGACGAAACCTGGGCCAAGCGCCGCGCCGCCGGCGCGTTCTATGGCCTGATCAACCGGCTGAGCGACACGCCCATTCCGGCCGACATCGGCGACTTCCGCCTGTTGAGCCGCCGCGCGGTAGACGCCCTGAACCGCCTGCCCGAGCGCAACCGGTTCATGAAGGGGCTGTTCGCATGGATCGGCTTCCCGCAGGTGACACTGGAGTACGACGTGGCCGAACGCGCCGCCGGCGCCACCAAGTGGAGCCCGCGCCAGTTGACGCGCTTTGCCATCGAAGGCATCACGGCGTTTTCGATCCAGCCACTGAAGTTCGCCACCAAGATTGGTTTGCTGACCGCGCTGTTCGCAGTAGGCCTGGGCCTGTTCTACCTGGTGCGCGCGCTGGTGCTGGGCGACCCGGTGCCGGGCTTTCCGACGCTGATCGTGGTGATCCTGATGCTGGGCGGCATGCAGCTGATGGCCATCGGCCTGCTGGGTGAATACCTGGGCCGACTTTGGCTGGAATCCAAGCAGCGGCCGCTGTTCATCGTGCAGGACTACTGGCCGGCACGGCAGTTTCAAACGCCCCCGCAGGACGGCCCATGACGCGAGCGGCCAAGGCGCTGTGGCTGGCCATCGGCGCGGCCGTGCTGCTGCGCCTGTTCATGCTGGCCTGGATGCCGCTGACCGACCCCGCCGAGGGCCGCTACGGCGAGATCGGCCGCAAGATGGCCGAACTGGGCGACTGGATCACGCCGTGGCACCAGTACGGTGTGCCCTTTTGGGGTAAGCCGCCGCTGTCGTTCTGGATGACCGCGTTGGGCCTCAAGGGCCTGGGCGTGAACGAGTTCGCGGCCCGGCTGCCGCACTTTCTGGCCGGCTTGGCCACGGCGGCCTGCCTGTGGAACGTGGCCCGTGCGCGCGCCGCCCACGAAGGCGCCATCGCCGCCGGCGTGCTGGGCACGGGCTTGCTGTTCTTCCTGAGCAGCGGCGCGGTGATGACCGATGCGGCCCTGGTGCTGGGCACCACGATGGCCACGGCCGGTGCCTGGCTGGCCCTGAGCAGCGACGACCCGCAGCAGCGACGCCGTCAGGGCTGGCTGGCTTTCCTCGGCGGGGCCTTGGGCATTCTGGCCAAGGGGCCCCTGGCCCTGGTGCTGGTGGGCACGCCGCTGTTGTTGTGGGCTGCCTGGTGCGGGCGTTGGCGGGCCCTGTGGGAAGCGCTGCCCTGGGTGCGTGGACTGGCGCTGATGTTGGCCCTGACCGTGCCGTGGTTCGTGGCCGCCGAGATGAAGACGCCGGGCTTCTTCGAGTATTTCTTCGTGGGCGAGCATTACCACCGCTTTGCCACACCGGGCTGGGCGGGCGATCTGTACGGCAAGGCCCACCACGAACCCAAGGGCATGATCTGGGTGTTCGCCTTGGGCGCCTGCATGCCATGGCCCCTGGTGCTGCCGATGTTGGCACTGTGGCGTTGGCGGCAAGGCCCGCAGCCAGTGGCCGGTCGCAACAGCATGCCCGCAGCCAGCGGCCCATGGGGGTTGACCGACCGGGAGACCGCGCGCTTCGTGCTGCTGTGGGCCTTGGTGCCGCTGCTGTTCTTCACGGCTTCGAGCAACATCATTTGGACCTATGTGCTGCCGGCCATGCCGGGCCTGGCCTGGTGGGCCGCACGCTGGATGGGCCGCCAGCCCGAGGAGGGCCTGCGTTGGGCCACAGCGGGTGTGGCACTGGGCGTGCTGGCGTTTGCCGGGCTGGTGGCGGTCACGCAGGCGAACGGGCGCTTGGAGCGCTCGTCGGCCAAGGGGCTGGTGGCGGCCTGTGATGCCGCTTGGGCGCGGCATGCGCAACCCAGCGCCAAGGACGCGGCCGATGCCCCGCCCCGGCTGATCCTGCTGGGGCGCCGGTCGTTCTCGGCGCACTTCTACACGCAGGGGCGCACCCTGCGGGTAGACGACCTGGCCGAGGCAAGCGAGCGCTGGCCATCGGGCGGCACCTGCCTGGCGGTGAAATTGGACGACCCGCTGTCGTTGGCGGCGGCACGCCAAGGCGCCCGCCTGATCGAAGACCTGGGCCTGCACCACGAGCGGCAACTGTGGTGGGCACGGCCAGCCGCAGACGCGGAGAAGCTGAGGTGAAGCGCGTGATCCTGTGCGTGGACGACTTCGGCCTGAAGCCCGAAGTGAACGAGGCCGTGGCCGAACTGGCCGACGCCGGCGTGGTAAGCGCCACGGGGTGCATGAGCCAAGGGCCCGCTTGGCGCGAGGGTGCCGGCCTGCTCAAGGGCGAGCGCCGCCATCGGCTGGATGTGGGCCTGCACTTCAACCTGACGGAGCCCTTTGCGGGCGCGTGGTCGATGCCATTGGCACGTGTGATCGGCCTGGCCTGCGTGCACGCGATCAACCCGCAGGCCCTGCAGCGCGCGGTGTGCACGCAACTCGATGCCTTCGAAGACGCCTGGGGCGCGGCACCTGACTTCGTGGACGGGCACCAGCATGTGCACCAGTTGCCCCAGGTGCGGCAGGTGCTGTTGAGCGAACTGCAGCGGCGCTACGGTGGCACTTCGCATGATCGGCCAGGTGCGGCCACGGGCACCCTGCCCTGGCTGCGCCACACCCGCGCAGGCCACGATGGCGCAGGGGTGGATTTCAAGCAACGGGTGATCGAGGCCCTGGGAGCCGCACCCTTGGCCCAGCAGGCGCGCGCGGCGGGCTTTCGGCTGAATGGCGCCTTGTGGGGCGTGTATGGCTTCGACGCCGACACGGCCGGCTATGCGCAGCGCCTGCGCGCTTGGTTGGCGCGCGCCCAGGAAGGCGATGTGCTGATGATGCACCCGGCCATGCCGGCGAAGGCGGCGGCACCGAGTGTGAAACCGGGCACCGATGAGAT
>JBEAWD010000238.1:0-5885 GCA_041160585.1 Pseudomonadota bacterium
GCGGATGCGCTCTGAGGGGGGCAGACGGTTGAGCTCTTCTTCCGAACGGAAGAGCCCCTTGAGGGTGGCGGCGGACATGTGGAGTGTGCTCCTGTGGAGCTGCGGTGCGCAGCGCACGGGCGATCGTGCCCATGAAGGAAGACGCCGGTACTGCACGGATGCGACTTCCACGGTCGATTGTGCGCTTGAACGCCCGGCCGTGCCGATCGCCCTGCACGCAACCTTGACATGGCTCGGTGTTTGGCGTCGATGACAGCAGCAGAGTGCCCGGAAGGGCGGTACGCACCCGCCGGATAGACTGGCCAAATGACCGCCCCGAGCAGCGCGCCCGCCCTGCACCAGCAACTCCAACACACCGCCAGCCTGCTGATGCGGGTGCGCGGTGGCGCCTCGATGCCCGACGCCCTGCTCAAGGTGCCGGCCCATCTGCGGGCGGGCTGCCAGGCGCTGGGCTTTCATGTGATGCGTTGGCGCGGCAGCGCCGAAGCCGCGCGCGCCAGGCTGGTGCCCCGCCAGCCCGAACCCGAGGTGGATGCGCTGCTGACCTGCGCCCTGGCCCTGATGTGGCCGCTGCACGCACCGGCCTACAGCCCGCACACCCTGGTGGACGAAGCGGTGAAGTGCGCCGCGCGTCTTGCGCCACACAGCAAGGGCTTCGTGAACGCCGTGCTGCGCAACGCGCTGCGCCAGCAGACGGCGCTGCAGGCCCAGGTGGCCCAGGTGCCCGAAGGCCGGTACAACCACCCGGCCTGGTGGGTCAGGCGCCTGCAGCGCGATTGGCCCGAGCAAGCCGAGGCGATCATGCAGGCCGCACAGGCGCACCCGCCGATGACGCTTCGCGCGCATGCCCGGCATGGGGGAAGGCCAGCACTGACACAGGCACTGGAGGCCGCTGGCTTGGCATGGCAGGCACCGACGATCGCCCCGCCGGCCATGACCAACGGGGTTGCCCCGCCAGGCCTGCCACAGGCCGCGGTGCTGGAAAGGGCAGTGCCGGTGGACCGCATCCCGGGGTTCTCGCAAGGCCACTGGTCGGTGCAGGACGCCGCGGCGCAGTTGGCCGCGCCGCTGCTGCTTCAGGGTATGCGGGATGTGCGGGGGCGATTGCCCCGGGTGCTGGACGCCTGCGCCGCGCCGGGCGGCAAGACCGCCCACCTGCTGGAATGCGCCGACCTGGACCTGTGGGCATTGGACGCCGATGCCCAGCGCCTGGTGCGCGTCCAGGAAAACCTGAGCCGGCTGCAGTTGCCCTGGGGTTCACCAGGTGGCCGCGTGGAACTGCGTGCCCAGGATGCACGTGAGGTGGCGCGTTGGTGGGATGGCATCCCGTTCGATGCCGTGCTGCTGGACGCCCCCTGCAGTGCCTCGGGCATCGTGCGGCGCCACCCCGACGCCCGCTGGCTGCGCCGCGACAGCGACATCGCCGCGCTGGTCAAGCTGCAGGCTGAACTGCTGGACGCCCTGTGGCCCCTGGTGAAACCGGGCGGCTGTCTGCTTTACGCCACGTGTTCGGTGTTCAAAGCAGAAGGAAGCCACCAAATCGACGCTTTTTTGCAACGACAGGGGCTGCCCGCCGGGGTCTTGGACCCCTCATCGCCGGGGCACCTGCTGCCCCTGGCCGACAATCCTTCGTCCGACCCAAGGAAGGCGTCGGGCAGGCCAGATCCGGCTTGCGACGGCTTTTTCTACGCCCTGCTGCACAAGCCTTGACCTGTTCAAACACCCCCCCCAGCCGCCCCGACCGGCAGGCCACTGACGGCGAACCCGCGCGGATGAGCCGCCGCGCGGCCCTGCGCGCGGTCGGAGGTGCCGTGGGTGGTGCCGTGGGTGCACCGGCCTTGGCGTGGTTGGGATCAGCCAGCTTCACCGTGGCCACCGGCCAGGCCCTGGCCCAAGGCAAGACCGATACGCCCCATGTGGATGTGCAGACCCTGAACCTGCGCCGCGAAGACGGTGCGGTGCTGCTGGACTTCGACCTGCGCGTTCACCTGCCCGCGGCGGTGGAAGACGCCCTCAACCGGGGTGTTCCGCTGTACTTCCAGGCCAGTGCCGCGCTGTTCCGCCCCCGCTGGTACTGGCGCGATGCCCGCGTGGCACGCGTGGAGCGCCAGTGGCGCTTGAGCTACCAGCCCTTGACCGGTGTGTACCGCGTCAGCCTGGGCGCCATTTCCCAGAACCACGCCGGGCTCGATGAAGCCCTGGCCACCGTGACGCGGCTGGGCCGCTGGCGGGTGGCCGAGCCCGGGCAGGCCGAGGCGGGCGAGCGGCACTACGCCGAGTTCTCGTGGAAGCTCGACACGAGCCAATTGCCACGGCCCATGCAGTTCGGCCTGGGCTCAGGCAGCGAATGGAGCCTGGGGGTGGAACGCACCCTGAGGCTGGAGCCTTGAGGGCCACATGACCAAGCAGGCTCGGTGGGCCTGGGCCCTGGCGGCGGTGGTGATCACCGCGCTGGTGCTGGTGGTGTTCTTCGTACTGGCGCTGACCGGCGAGGTGGCGCGCATCACCGAGCAGCAGGTGTTGTGGTTGTTCCGCATCAATGTGGCCGTGGCCGTGGTGCTGGCCCTGGTGATCGTGGTGGCCGCGGTGCGCCTGGCCATTCGTACGCGGCGGCGCAAGTTCGGCAGCCTGCTGTTGACCAAACTGGCGGGCATCTTTGCCCTGGTGGGCGTCTTGCCCGGCCTGCTGCTGTACTTGGTGAGCTACCAGTTTGTTTCGCGCAGCGTCGAAAGTTGGTTCGATGAGCGGGTGCAGATCGCGCTGGACGCCGGCTTGTCGCTGGGCAAGAGCAGCCTGGACGATTCGGTGAGCGAATTGGGGCGCCGCACCCGTGAGGCTGCGCTGCGGCTGGCCGAACTCGACGAGGCCCCGTCGGCTCGCCAATTGGAGCGGATTCGCGTGCAACTGGAGGCACAGGAACTGGCCGTGCTGGGGCCCAACGGCCAGGCCCTGTTGTCGGCCAGTGCCGGGCAATCCAATGCGCTGTTGACCCTTCGGCCTTCGACTACTCAGCTGCGCCAGGCGCGCCAAGCGCCCTACCTGAGCCAGCTTGAAGGGCTGGATGAGGTGGTGGGCCTGGAGAATGAAAAACCGGCCGCCCTGGAAGACGTGCGGGTTCGCGCCCTGGCTGTGCTGCCCGCGCGCGAACTGGGCCTGACCGAAGAGGTGCGCTACCTGATGGCCGTGCAGGCTGTGCCTGGCGATGTGGTGCGCAAGGCACTGGCGGTGCAGGTGGCCTACACCGAGTATCAGCAGCGCGCGCTGGCCCGCGACGGCCTGCGCCAGATGTACATCGGCACCCTGACGCTGTCGCTGATCCTGACGGTGCTGGGCGCCGTGATCCTGGCCGCGGTGCTGGGCCAGCAACTGGCCAAGCCGCTGCTGCTGCTGGCCGACGGCATGCGCCAGGTGGCCGCGGGCGACCTCAGCAGCAAGCCGGTGTTCGCCTCGAAGGATGAGGTGGGTGGCCTCACGCGAAGCTTCGCGGAAATGACCGAGCAGCTGCGCCAGGCCCGCTCACAGCTGCAGGGTAGCCTGCTGCAGTTGGAAACCGGCCGCACGCGACTGCAGACCATCCTGGACAGCCTGAGCGCGGGCGTGATCGTGTTCGATTCGCAGCGGCGCATCGACACCGTCAACCCCGGCGCCACGCGCATCCTTCGGCTGCCGGTCTCGGTGTACCGGGGACATGAACTGGACGAGGTGCCCGGCCTGGTCGACTTTGCCGAAGCGATCTGGAATCGGTTCGAACTGCATGCCGACAGCCCTGAAACCGGTGAACGCGACCATTGGCAGGATTCCTTTGAGCTGAAGTTGGCCGGCACCGACCAGGACACCCTGACCCTGTTGGTGCGCGGCGCGCGGCTGCCACTGGGGCAATGGTTGATGGTGTTCGACGACATCAGCGAGGTGATCTCGGCCCAGCGATCGGCCGCCTGGAGCGAGGTGGCGCGGCGCCTGGCGCATGAGATCAAGAACCCGCTCACGCCGATTCAGCTCTCGGCCGAACGGCTGCAGCACAAGTTGGAATCGAAGCTGCAGGACAGCGACCAGCAGCTGCTGGCGCGCTCGGTATCGACCATCGTGGCGCAGGTGCAGGGCATGCAGCGCCTGGTCAACGACTTCCGCGACTATGCGCGGCTGCCATCGGCGCAGTTGGCACCACTGGACCTCAATGCGCTGGTCAGCGAAGTGACGGGCCTGTACGGCGCGATGATTGAACAGGGGCGCCTGAAACTGGCGCTGGCACCCACGCTGCCGATGATCCTGGGCGACGCCTCGCAGCTTCGCCAGGTGATTCACAACCTCACCCAGAACGCCCTGGACGCCGTGGAGCCGCAGCCCGACGGCACCGTTACCCTGTTGACCGAAGCCGCGCGCAACGAGGATGGCCAGGTGCGGGCCGTGCGGCTGAAGGTGCTGGACAATGGCCCAGGCTTTGCCGACAAGGTGATGAAGCGGGCCTTCGAGCCCTATGTGACCACCAAGGCCAAGGGCACCGGGCTGGGCCTGGCCGTGGTGCGCAAGATCGCCGACGAGCACGGCGCGCGGATCCGGCTGGGCAACCGGCGTGACGAACCCCAGGACGGACCCGAGGTGCAAGGCGCTCAGGTTTCGTTATCATTTTCAAAACTGGCGACTGCAGCGGCTGCCCCCATGGCACCCGAGCCTGCGCACTGAGGTACATGGCCACCATACTTGTCGTCGACGACGAACTCGGCATCCGCGCGCTGCTGACCGAAATCCTTTCCGATGAAGGGCACACCGTGGAAGCCGCGGAGGACGCCGCTTCGGCGCGTGTGCTGCGGGAGAGGCTACAGCCCGACCTGGTGTTGCTGGACATCTGGATGCCCGATGTGGATGGCATCACGCTGCTCAAGGAGTGGAACAGCGCCGGGCAACTGACGATGCCTGTGATCATGATGTCCGGCCACGGCACCATTGACACGGCGGTAGAGGCCATGAAGTTCGGCGCCGCCGCCTTCCTGGAAAAGCCCGTGACGCTGCAAAAGCTGCTGCGCGCGGTGGAAGAAGGGCTCAACCGGGGCGTAGACCCCCGTGGTGCTCCGGGTGGTGGAGCCGCCGGCTTGGGTGGCGCCACCGCAGCAGGGGCCGGCGCCGCTGCCGGTTTGGGCAAGGCCGTGCCGGGCCATCCGGCGGCCGCCGCCATGGGCGCTGCGCCGGGGCGGGGCACCGCCGCGGGCGCGCCCGGCCATGCGGGGGCTGAGGGTGCCGAGGGTTCGGCATGGGCGGCTGGGCCAGGCGTCAACAGCCTCGCCGACCCGCCAGCGCACGCCGGCGCTTTGGGCACGGTTGCATCGGGGAGCCAACAGAGCTTCGAGCTGGACCGTCCGCTGCGAGAGGCACGCGACGCCTTCGAGAAGAGCTACTTCGAATACCACCTGGCCAAGGAAAACGGCAGCATGACGCGCGTGGCCGAAAAGACCGGGCTGGAGCGCACCCACCTGTATCGCAAGCTCAAGCACCTGGGGGTGGACTTGAGCCGGGCCAAGCGGTCGCAGCACTGAAGCGCCTGCGCAAAGCCCCCGGTGGGCGGCTTGCGCTATACTGCAAGGCTTCGGCCAAGTAGCTCAGTTGGTAGAGCAGCGGATTGAAAATCCGCGTGTCGGTGGTTCGATTCCGCCCTTGGCCACCAAACGAAAACCGTTGTCCTCGCAAGAGGGCAGCGGTTATTTACTTGGGGGTTCGGCGTGATCGGCACGATGCCCACGCGGCTCCAACTTGGCTGCGCTGCGGGGCTGTCCGATGAAGCAGTCCAGCCAGCATTCGGGCAGTGAGCAGCACGCGGATGACAAAAAATCTGCGTTTTCAAAAACAAGCCTCCGCAGTTTCGACGCCGTCGGTCACATGGTGGCCTCGGGCCT
>JBEAWD010000151.1:0-11109 GCA_041160585.1 Pseudomonadota bacterium
AGCGGGCCTCCTCGGCCTGCTGCAAGGCCAGGCGCATCCAGTGGGTGTCGCAGCTCATCGGTATCCGCTCATTCAGATCCGCTCATTCCCACTCGATGGTCGCCGGGGGCTTGCTCGACACGTCGTAGGTGACGCGGTTGATGCCGCGCACCTCGTTGATGATGCGGCCGCTCACGCGCTTTAGCAGGCTGTATGGCAGCTCGGCCCAGTCGGCGGTCATGAAGTCGCTGGTCTGTACGGCGCGCAGGGCCACCACATGGTCGTAGGTCCTGCCATCGCCCATCACCCCCACGCTCTTGACCGGCAGGAATACGGTGAAGGCCTGGCTGGTCAAGTCATACCAGCTCTTGCCCACATCGTTGGCACCGCAGCGCCCGGCCGCGACGTCCTGCTGGCCGGCCCGCGTGGCGCGAAGCTCTTCAATGAAGATGTGGTCGGCGCGGCGCAGCAGGTCGGCGTACTCGCGCTTGACCTCGCCCAGGATACGCACGCCCAGGCCCGGGCCGGGGAAAGGATGGCGGTAGACCATCTCGTGCGGCAAGCCCAGCGCCACGCCCAGCGCCCTCACCTCGTCCTTGAACAACTCGCGCAGTGGCTCCAGCAGCTTCAAGCCCAGTTGCTCCGGCAGGCCACCCACGTTGTGGTGGCTCTTGATGGTGGTGGCCTTCTTCGTCTTGGTGCCGCCGCTTTCCACCACGTCGGGGTAGATGGTGCCTTGGGCCAGGAAGGTGGCACCCCGGTGCCCCCTGCCCTGCGCCTTGAGCTTGGCCGCCTCCGCCTTGAACACGTCCACGAAGAGCCGGCCGATGATCTTGCGCTTGGACTCGGGCTCACTCACGCCCTTGAGCTCACCCATGAACAGGTCGCTGGCGTCCACGCGGATCACCTTGGCGTGCAGCTTGCCCGCGAACATGTCCATCACCATATCGCCCTCATGCAAACGCAAAAGGCCGTGGTCCACGAAGACACAGGTGAGTTGGTCGCCGATGGCGCGGTGGATCAGGGCCGCAGCCACACTGGAATCCACGCCACCCGACAGGCCCAGGATCACCTCTTCGTCACCCACCTGCTCGCGGATGCGGGCCACGGCTTCGGCGATGTAGTCGCCCATGATCCAGTCGCCTCGGCAGCCGCAGATCTCACGCACGAAGCGCTGGAAGATGGCGGCACCCTGCACGGTGTGGGTCACCTCGGGGTGAAACTGCACGGCATACAAACGGCGCTCTTCATCGGCCATGCCGGCGATCGGGCAGCTGGGCGTGCTGGCCATGAGCTTGAATCCCGCGGGCAGCTCGGTGACCTTGTCGCCATGGCTCATCCACACCTTCAGCATCCCATGGCCTTCAGCGGTGCGGAAGTCTTCAATTCCGTCAAACAGCCGTGTGTGGCCACGCGCGCGCACCTCGGCATACCCGAACTCGCGGGTGTCGCTCCACTCCACCTTGCCGCCCAACTGCACCGCCATGGTCTGCATGCCATAGCAGATGCCCAGCACGGGAACCCCCAGCTCGAACACGGCCGCGGGTGCACGAAGCTGGTGGTCTTCGTAGGTGCTGGCGTGCGAACCCGACAGGATGATGCCTTGCGGCGCGAAAGCCCGGATGAAGTCGTCGCTGACGTCGTTGGGGTGGATTTCGCAATAGACCTGCGCCTCCCGTACGCGCCGCGCGATGAGCTGCGTGACCTGCGAGCCGAAATCGAGGATGAGGATCTTCTGGTGGGACATGGCGCGGGGCTTTCGGGATTAGGGCGTCGCCGCAGCGGCGTCTGGCTGCTCAGGTTTACCAGCCTTCGAAAAATGACGAATGGCGATCACCGCGCCAGTGACCTGCAGGGCACAGCAGGCGAAGAAAGGTAGGCCGATCAGCCAATGCGTGGGCCCGAGATGCGACACCGATCCCAAGAGGGTGGCCCCGATCACCGGCGCGGCCACGGCCATGGCGCTGGTCAGGGACGCCACCGAGCCCATGGCCGTGCCCTGTTCGCGGTCAGATGCGGCGTTTGAAATGAGGCTTTGCAGGGATGCCGTGATGGTGAAGCCCAAGAGGTTGCACACCACGATGGCCATCATCATCCAACCCTCGGTGGCCAGGCCCCAGGCCAGGTAGCCCAGTGCGGAGGACACCAAGCCCATCTGCACCAGGCGTTGGGGCGCAAAGCGCTTGAGCAGCACCCGCATGAGCCCGCCTTGCACCACTGCAGCCACCACGCCCACCACGAACAGGGACCAGCCGTTTTCCTTCGGACCCCAGCCGAACTTGAAGCTGCAGTACAGCACCCAGGTCATGTGCAGGATGAACTGTGCCAAGTTCGACAGGGCCACCACCCACAGCAGCGGCTTGACGCCCGACAGCGCCGCCAGCCCCTTGAGCGAACTGATGGGGTTGGCCTTTCGCCAATCGAAGGGAGTGCGCTTGTCCGCCGGCAGCGACTCCGGCAGGATGAGCCAGCCGTAGAAGGTGTTGATCACGGCCAGCGTGCCCGCCACATAGAAAGGCAGGTGCAGGTCGATGTCGCCCAGCACGCCGCCCATCACCGGACCCAGCACATAGCCCACACCGAACATCGCACCCACCAAGCCGAAGCGGCGCGCCCGGTCTTCTGGTGAAGAAATGTCGGCCACGTAGGCATGGGCCACCGCGGCATTGGCTTGGAAGGCGCCTCCGACCAGTCGCACGGCCACCAGCACCCACAGCGCCTGCGCCATCGCGGTGGCGAAGAAGTTGAGCGCCAGGCCCAGGAAGCCCACGAGCAGCACCGGACGACGGCCGAAACGGTCGGACAGGCGACCCAGGATGGGCGCGCCGAAGAAGTTGGCGATGCCAAAGGCAAAAGACACCACCCCGTACCAGAAGGCGTGGTCGGTGGCGTCGGTGGCGAACTGCCCCACCAACGGCGGCAGCACCGGAATGATCAGGCCCACCGACACCATGTCGATGAGCACCGTGATCAGGATGAAGGGCATGGCCGGCGCGCGGCCGGCGGTGGCGTTCATGGGCGGCCCTACTCCATGCGGTAGTTGGGCGCTTCCTTGGTGATCTGCACGTCGTGCACATGGCTCTCGCGGATGCCCGCAGCCGTGATCTGCACGAACTCAGCTTGCTCGTGCATCTGCGCCACACTGGCACAGCCGCAATAGCCCATGGCCGCACGCAGGCCGCCGGCCATCTGGAAGATGATGCTCACCATCGAGCCCTTGTAGGGCACCCGACCCTCAATGCCTTCGGGCACGAGCTTGTCGGCGTTCGGGTTGGTTGTTTCGTCGTTTTCCTGAAAGTAACGATCGGCCGAACCAGCCTTCATGGCACCGATCGAGCCCATGCCGCGGTAACTCTTGTAGCTGCGGCCTTGGTAGAGGATGACCTCGCCCGGCGCCTCTTCGGTGCCGGCAAACATGCCTCCCATCATGACGGTGCTGGCGCCGGCCGCCATGGCCTTGGCGATGTCTCCACTGAAGCGGATGCCACCGTCGGCGATCAGGGGCACGCCGCTGCCCTTGAGCGCACTGGCCACGTTGTCGATGGCGGTGATTTGCGGCACCCCCACGCCCGCGACGATGCGCGTGGTGCAGATCGAGCCCGGGCCGATTCCCACCTTCACCGCATCGGCACCGGCTTCCACCAGCGCCAGGGCGGCCGAGCCCGTGGCAATGTTGCCGCCGATCACGTCGACACCGGGGAAGTTCGTCTTCACCCAACGCACGCGTTCGATCACCCCAGCGCTGTGGCCGTGGGCGGTATCCACCACGATGGCATCCACACCGGCCTTGACCAGCAGTTCCACACGCTCTTCGGTACCGTCGCCCACGCCCACGGCAGCGCCCACGCGCAGCTTGCCCTGGGCATCGCGCGCGGCGTTGGGGAAATTCGTCTGCTTGGTGATGTCCTTGACCGTCATCAGGCCGCGCAGCTCGAAAGCATCGTTGACCACCAGCACACGCTCCAGCTTGTGCTGGTGCATCAGGGCCTTGCCCTCGTCCAGGGAAGCACCCTCGCGCACGGTGATCAAGCGCTCGCGCGGGGTCATGATGTCTCGAACGGCCGCGTCCATGCGGGTTTCAAAGCGCAGATCACGGCCAGTCACGATGCCCACCACTCGGCCGCCTTCCACGACTGGGAAGCCGGAAATCCCATGCTGCTCGGACAGGGTCTTGACCTGACGCACCGTGGCATTGGGCGAGATGGTGATCGGGTCGCGCAGAATGCCCGACTCGTAGCGCTTGACCCTCGCCACCTCGGCAGCCTGCTGGGCGGCGGTGAGGTTCTTGTGGACGATGCCGATGCCACCTTCCTGGGCGATGGCGATGGCCAGTCGGGCTTCAGTGACGGTGTCCATGGCGGCGGACACCAGGGGCAGGTTCAGGGCGATGTTGCGCGTGAGGCGCGTGGCCAGGCTGGTGTCCCGCGGAAGCACTTTCGAGAAGGCGGGGACCAACAGCACGTCATCGAAGGTGAGCGCTTTGCCGATGAGGCGCATTGAGAAATCTCCGGACGCAAAAACAGATTATACGGAGGGGCCTCAGCGGTCTTCAGGGGCCTGGCCGCCGGGGCCGGCAGCTGCCGCGCTCCTCACGCTGCGCTTGCGGTCGGAGGTCTTTCGGTAGCGCTGGCGCCGCGCCTCCTTCGGGTCGACCCTCAGCGGGCGATACACCTCGACGCGGTCACCGTCGCGCAGCGGATGATCCAGGGGGCGTAACTTGGCCCATACGCCGCACACCAGCGCCTTGGGGTCGCCCAGGGCGTGACGCTCGAGCAGGCCACTGTTGACCAGGGCATCCCCTAGCGTAGACGCAGCCGGCAGCGCGAGGCTCACAAGATCAACCACCTCCGGCTGGGGCGAGTACGCCACCTGTACTTGCACCAGCCCCATGGCCTGCTGCGCGTCAGCGGGCGCCATACACGGCCTCCGCGCGTTGCACGAAGCAATCCACCAGGGTGTTGGCCACTCGGTCGAACACGGGGCTGAGCACCACCTCCAGTGGGCCGGCTCGCAGGGCGTACTGCAGATCCAACTCAACCCGGCAGGCTGAGGGTTCGGCAGCATCACCGTGATCGACCGCACCGGCCGGCGTACCCCCCACCGGCGTGAAGGCCCAACGCCCCTCAAGCTTGGAAAACGGGCCGTCCACCAGCTCCACCGTCACCAGGCGACCGGCCTCGTGCGTGTTGCGGGTGGTAAACGCGTGCCGCAGGCCCGAGAATGCGAGCCCAAGACGCGCGGTCATTCCCTGGTCGGTGTGCTCGAGCACCTCGGCGCGGTCGCACCAGGGCAGGAATTCCGGATAGGCCTGCACCTGGGTGACCAGGTCGTACATCTGCCGGGCGGAGTACCACAGCAGGACGGATTTCCGCACGTGCTTCATAGAATGGAACCATTTTAAGTTCATGGCCACCTCCAACCCCCTGATCGCCGAAAACCGGCGAGCGCGCTTTGACTACCACCTCGAGGAACGCCACGAGGCCGGTGTCGTGCTGGAAGGGTGGGAGGTCAAGGCCATCCGATCGGGCCAGGTGCAACTGACCGACGGGTATGTGGTCATCAAGAACGGCGAGCTGTACCTGATCGGGTGCCGCATCAACGCCTTGCGCACAGCCTCCACCCATGTTCGGCCCGACGCCGACCGAACCAAGAAGCTGTTGCTGCAAAAGGCCGAGATCCGCCGCCTGGTGGGCAAGGTGGAGCAACGAGGCTACACGCTGGTGCCCCTGAACCTGCACTTCAAGAACGGTTGGGTGAAGGCCGAAATCGCCTTAGCCAAGGGCAAGGCCGAGCACGACAAGCGCGACACCATCAAGGAGCGTGAGGGCAAGCGCGAGGTGGAGCGCGCGATGAAGCAGCGCTCGCGCTGAGGCGGATCGGGCTTGGCATGGGCCATTTGGAATCCGCTTGACGCGGCTTCAGCCCAGTTCAACCCTCAACCAGACTGGCCAAACCCTGTGCAAGGTCGGCACGCAGGTCGTCCACGTCCTCTAAGCCGATGCACAGACGCACGATGGTGCCCTGATAGTCGTGCACCAGGTTGCGCAGGGCCCGCGCCTCGTAGGGCACCGCCAAGCTCATGGGCCCGCCCCAGCTCCAACCCAGACCGAACAGTTCAAGCGACTCGACGAACCCATCCACTTGCGCCGCGCCGTACCGTGGGTCGATCTCAATGGAGAAGATCCCCGCCGCCGCGCGGCACAGGGCCGCCCAGTTTGAATGCCCGGGTGAGCCGGGCAAGGCCGGGTGCAACACCCGCCTGATCGAAGGCTGCGCGGCACACCAGGCGGCCAACGCGCGCGCCGCCGCATCCTGTGCGTGGTAGCGCAGGGTCATGCTGGGCAGCGCGCGCAAGACGGCCTCCACGTCGTTGGCACCCACACCCAGCCCAAGGCGGCTGTGTGTCCAGGCCAGTCGATCGTGCAGTTCACGGTCGTTCACACAGATCGAGCCCATGAGCACATCGCCCCCGCCCGAGGGGTACTTCGTCAGCGCATGGATGGTGAGGTCCACCGCCACCGTGTCGCCCAAATCGAAGGCATTGAAGGCCAGGCCAGCACCCCAGGTGTTGTCCAGCGCCACCACCGCCTGAGGTGCAGCCTCCCTCACGGTTCGCACCAGGGCCCGCAGGTCGGGAAACTCCATCGTGACCGAGCCCGGCGCTTCCAACCACACGAGCCGGGTAGAAGGCTTGAGCGCTGCCCGCAGGGACGATGCATCCATCGGGTCGTAGATGTCATGCGAGACGCCCCACCGCTGCAACTCGTGGCGCGCCAAGGCCTTGTTGGGTGCGTAGGCGTTGTCGGGGATCAAGAGGTGGTCGCCGGCAGACAGCAGGGCCTGGTCAACCACCGCAATGGCCGAAAGACCGCTGGGGGTCAACAGCGCGTGCGTCGCCCCTTCCAGGCTGGCCAGGCGCGCCTCCAAGGTGAAGGTCGTCGGCGTGCCGTGCAGGCCGTAGGTGTAGCCGCTCTTGTCCACCCATTGCTGTTGCCGAAGATGGCCCATGTCGCGGAAGAACACGGTCGCTGCCTTGGCCACCGGCACCACGGGTGACTCAAAGCCATCGGGGGCGCGATAGGGATGGTGGATCAGCGCGGTGGCCGCAGCGGTCTTGCGGGGGGGCTTGGGCATGTCGGCTACAGCAGTTCACCCAACAGGTCATGCCCTTCGGTGGCCACGATGCGCACGCGGGCGAAGTCGCCCACCTTCATCGTGCGGGAGGCCTTGGCCGGCGGCAGGATGCGCACGGTACCGTCGATTTCCGGCGCATCGGCATAGCTGCGCCCCACCCCACCCTTGCGGCCCATGGCCGGCGCCTGGTCCACCAGCACCTGCATCGTGGCGCCCACGCGCCGCGCCAAGCGCTGTGTGGACACGGACTCGGCCACGGCCATGAAGCGCGAGCGCCGCTCCTCACGCAGTGCATCGGGCAAGGCGCCGGCGATGTCGTTGGCGGCCGCACCGGGCACGGGCGAATAGGCAAAGCAACCGGCGCGGTCGATCTGCGCTTCACGCACGAAGTCCAGCAGGGCGTCGAATTCGGCTTCGGTTTCGCCGGGAAAGCCGGCGATGAAGGTGCTTCGAATGACCAGGTCCGGGCAGGCTGCACGCCAAGCCTGCAGGCGCTCGAGGTGTCGCTCGCCAGATGCCGGCCGCTTCATGCGACGCAGCACATCGGGGTGCGCATGCTGGAAGGGGATGTCCAGGTAGGGCAGGATGCGACCTTCGGCCATCATGGGGATGAGCTCGTCCACGTGCGGGTACGGGTACACATAGTGCAGACGCACCCAGGCTCCATAGGGTTCGGCCAACTGAGACAGGCGCTCACACAACTCCACCATGCGCGTCTTCACCGGCTGCCCATTCCAGAAGCCCGTGCGGTACTGCACGTCCACCCCATAGGCGCTGGTGTCCTGGCTGACCACCAGCAGTTCCTTCACGCCGGACTCGAACAGCTTGCGGGCTTCTTCCAGCACATCGCCGATCGGCCGTGAGACCAGCTTGCCGCGCATGCTGGGAATGATGCAGAACGTGCAGGCGTGGTTGCAGCCTTCGCTGATCTTCAGGTAGGCGTAGTGGCGTGGCGTGAGCTTGATGCCCTGGGGCGGAACCAAGTCGGTGAAGGGGTCGTGCGGCTTGGGCACATGGCGGTGCACCGCGTCCATGACCTCGTGTGTGGCGTGCGGACCGGTAACGGCCAGCACCTTGGGGTGCACCTGCTTGACCAGGTTCTCGCCACCCTCGCCTGTCTTGGCGCCCAGGCAGCCCGTGACGATCACGCGGCCGTTCTCGGCCAGGGCCTGGCCGATGGTGTCCAGGCTCTCCTTGACCGCGTCGTCAATGAATCCGCAGGTGTTGACGATGACCAGATCGGCCCCGGCATACTCGCGCGAGGTTTGGTAGCCCTCGGCGCTGAGCTGGGTCAGGATGAGTTCGCTGTCGGTCAACGCCTTGGGGCAGCCCAGGCTGGCGAAGGCGACACGAGGAGCGGCACCCGAGGCCGCGCTGCGCGGGACCGTCGAGGCGTGTGTTTCGGTGGAAGACATGGCGCAATTGTCCCGCAGCCGGCGCCCAGGGCGCCGCGCCCTATTTCTTGCCGGGCGGAAAACCGGTGAAGCCTGGGACCGTCTGAAACATCTTGGTCCATTGGCCCCAAGCGTCGGCGTTGAACTGCGTGGGGTCGTACAGGGATTTGGACTGCTCGGTCCACTGCCGCTGAAGGTCGGCGAAGCCCTGCAGGTTCTGCTCCAGGTAGTGGCCCATCATGCCCTGCATGGCGTGGCCGTAGAACCGGATGATGTTGGCCAACATGGCCGCGGAGAACATTGGCACGCCCCCCGTTTCCTCTTCCAGGATGATCTGCAGCAGGATGCTGCGCGTGATGTCCTCGGCCGTCTTGGCGTCCAACACCTGGAAGTCCTGGCCCTGCAAGACCATGTCCTTGACGTCTTGGAGGGTGATGTAGCACGAGCCCTGGGTGTCATACAGGCGCCGGTTGGGGTACTTCTTGAGCACGCGCGGCCGCGGGCCCTGGGCCGCAGATTCGCCAGACGAGTCGGCGCCGGTCTTGGGTTTGCGTCGTGAAGTGGTGGCCATGGTGCGGGGTGCTCCTGCGTGGGTGTGCACGCGATCGGCGCCACTGTACGCCTGGCCTGGCGTGCCGCACATCGGGGGAAGTTCGCGTCAAACCCCAGGTGTGGTGCGAGACAAACAGCACCGATGGGCTGCAGGCCCGGGGAGCCTAACGCAAAAGGCCTGAGCTCTTGTGGAACTCAGGCCTTTTCGTTTTCAATGGTCGGGGTGGCGGGATTCGAACTCGCGACCCCTTGCACCCCATGCAAGTGCGCTACCAGGCTGCGCTACACCCCGACGAACCTCGCATTATAGCGGGTCAATCCGACAGCAGCCGACGGATGGCCATCAGCTCACGGCGCAGGTCGAAGTCCGGCGGCAAAGGGCCGGCGCCCGGCACTGACGACATGCCCGATGCGCCCGCAACCGCCGGCCCGGCTGTCGCGGCGCCGCCCAAGGCCGCCTCCTCCATGGGCTCGCCGCCCAGCAGATGATCGGTAAACTCATCCGAAGGCGCAGCCCGTGAGCCCGCGCGCCACTGGCTTTCCGCCAGGCGATCACGCGCGCCACTGATGGTGAAGCGCTTTTCGTACAACAGTTCGCGGATACGGCGAACCAGCAGCACCTCGTGATGCTGGTAGTAGCGTCGGTTGCCGCGGCGCTTCATGGGGCGCAGCTGGGTGAACTCCTGCTCCCAGTACCGCAGCACATAGGGCTTCACATCACACAGTTCGCTCACCTCACCGATGGTGAAGTAGCGCTTGGGCGGGATGGGCGGCAGGTCGTGGCTCACGATGGGGTTCTCAACTTAGGCCTCATCGCCTGGGGCTTCGTCACCCTGCACCACCGCCTTGAGCTTCAGGCTGGCATGGAAGGTGACGACTCGGCGCTCTTCGATCGGGATCAACTCACCGGTGCGCGGATTGCGCCCGGGGCGCGCCGCCTTGTGGCGCACGTTGAAATTGCCGAAACCCGAGAGCTTGACGTCGGTGCCGTGCTCCAGGGTGGAACCCAGGATGTCGAAGAAGGCGTCCACCATGTCCTTGGACTCACGCTTGTTCAGACCCAGCCGCTCGAACAGCAGGTCGGAGAGCTCGGCCTTGGTCAGCGTGGGCGTGACCAGGGACGGCAAGATGACGCGGTCATTCACGGTGTACTACCCTCATGCGGCGGAACGCAGTCGCGCACCCACGGCGGCGGCGCGCTCCAATGCCTGCGCCACGGATGCCTCGATGCGATCGTCGGTCAATGTAGCCGTTTCGTCCAGGAGTTCAAGCCTGATCGCCAAGCTCCGCTCACCTGCCCCGACATCCGTTGTGGCGGCCTTGGGCTTGTAGACGTCGAACAGCCGGGCCGAGCGCACGAGCCGCTGCGGGTCACGCTCGAGGGCCTGGATGAGGGTGTCGTGGGGCAAGGCGTCACCCGCCACCAGGGCCAGATCCCGCCAGACCGCCTGCTGTCGGGGCACAGCCTGCGCCTGTGGCACGGGCCGAGTCAACACGGCCTGCAAGTCCAGTTCGAACAGCACGGGCGCGGAGGGCAGCTCATAGGCCTGCTTCCAGCGCGGGTGCAACTCGCCCACATGGCCGATGACCTGCCCGTTGAGCATCACCGCGGCGCAGCGCCCAGGATGCAGTGCCGGGTGCTCGGCTGGCTCAAACACCGGCCGCAGCGGCCACAACAGGGACTCCACATCACCCTTGGCGTCGAAGAAATCCACTGGCCGGGCGGGCGCACCCCACTGAAGCGCATCGGCGGGGCCAAGCGCCAGCGCGGCCACCCGCAAGGGCTGGTGAATGCCAGCCACGGTGGTGTCACTGTCGGGGACCGAGGCGTCGCGTGCAAAGACGCGGCCGATCTCGAACAGACGCACACGGTTGGCCTTGCGAGCGAGGTTGGCACGCGCGGCCTGCACGAGGCTGCCTATGAGGCTGGAGCGCATCACCGACAGCGGCGAAGCGATCGGGTTCAACACGCGAATCGGCTTGTTGTTCCCCGCCAGTTCCTGCTCCCATCGCTCTTCGACGAAGCTGAAGTGGATGCCTTCCTGGTAAT